>JBBQPD010000730.1:0-3937 GCA_038331535.1 Gemmatales bacterium
CGTGTTTTCGCCCCCCCCCCGTCTGGGGGGGGGGGGGCGCGCCCCCGGCGGGCCGCGGCTCGTAGTTACTCCGCCCCCAGGCGCAGGACGTAAAGAGTGCCGTTGCCGTTCGCGGTGACGAGATGACGACCGTCGGGAGCGAATCTCAGCGCGTGGATAAGTCCTGGCAGCTCGATCTTCCTCGCTTTGTTCACGTCAAGAGTCGCCGCATTCAGCACGAATAACCAACCTTCCGCCGTGGCGAAGGCGAGCGTCTGCCCCGTCGGGGCGATCGCGACGGCGTGCAGAATCACTTCCGGTCCGGTCACGATCCGCTCTTTCTTGGCTTCGAGGTCCACGACCGACAGTCCCCGCGCTCCCCAAACGGCGAGGTAGGCGCCGTTGCCGGTAAACGCCAGGTAGAGCGCGCCCGCGCGGCCAGGCAGCTTGCAGACTTCCGTTTCCTTGGCGACGTCCCAGACGTGGACCGCGCCGTTCGCGGCCAGGGCGGCGAGCAGGCGACCGTCGAGGCTGAACGTCAGCGCGCTGGCTTGAACGTCGATCCCTTTGAGCGGCCCCTTGTCCCGACCTGTGGCCGGATCGTGCAGGCGGACGCCGGGCTGTCCGAGTCCCGCGAGGGCGAGCACCTTGCCGTCGGGCGAAAAGGCCGCCAGACCCGTCCCAACTTTGGCTTGCTCCTTCAGGATGAAGCGCTCTTTGCCCTCGAAAGGATCCCAGAGCTTCACGGTCAAATCTTTGCCCAGGACGACGACGCCATGACCGTCCGGTGCGAGCGGACCTACCAGGAGCGAGCCGGTCGGCGGCTTGAACGCAGTCAGTTCCTCGCCCGAGGCTGTCTCCCAGAACGTGGCGCCTTCCGGCCCCCAGCAGGCCAGCGTCTTACCGTCGGCGACGAATCCGAGCGCCTGGCCGAACTTTCCTTTGAGGCGCGGCAGCACCCTCTCCTTGTTGGCGGCCAGATCCCACAAGCTCACCGAGAGATCCGTTGTCGACGACAGGGTCGCGAGCAGTTGACTGTCGGGCGATAACGCTTGCGACAGGAACCGGCCGCGAAACGGCGGCGCCGGCAGGCTCTCCTTGCCGGCGGTGAGATCCCAGAACCGAATCGCCTGGTCGTCGCCAGCCGAGACGAGCGCCTTTCCCAATGGTCCGAAGGCCAGGGCCGCGGGCCGCGTCTTCATCGGCCCGAACGAATGTCTCTCCTTTTTTCCCGGCACGTGCCACACCGTCACGTAGTAGTCGCGGCCTGCGCGCAGGGAAACCCAGGCGAGCGTGTCGCGCTTCGCGTCGCCGATCAGGCCGAGGATATGGCCCCGGATCGGCAGCGTGGTAGGGTCTTTTCCGGCCGGCAGATCCCAGAGCTTAAGCTCGCCGGTAAAGGGAGAGTCCTTGGCTGCGAGCGAACAGCTGGAAACGAGAGCATTGCCATTCCGGACGAAAGCGAGGCCGGTGACCGCGAATTCGTGACCGGGCAGGGAGTTGATCTCCTTGCCCACGGCATCCCATATCTTGATCGCCTTGCCGACGGCGCCGGCCAGCTTCTTTCCGTCGGGGGACCAGGCCAGGTGAGTGAGGGCATCCGCTTGCGGCGGCAGCGCACGCGACTCGCCCGTCTCCAGGCTTACGACCGAGACCTCGCCGACCACGGCGGCTCCGTTCTGCTTGCGCACGGCGAAGGCAACCCCCTCGCCGTCCGGCGCCAGCGCCACAGCGGAGACGAAGGCTCCGCCCTTCGAGAGGTCGATCGATCGGGTCAGCTTCATCGTCTCCAGGTTCCAGGACATCGCCTGGACTATCGGCCCGATCTGGTTCACGGAGAGCAGAATGCCCTCCTGCCCGAAGGCGACGGCGAGGACGCGGCCGACTGGTTCGGTGTAGCCTTCTTCCTTGCCGGTCTCGGCGTCCCATACGCGGATGAAGCCGTCGTCGCCGGCGCTGGCGACTTGCTTGCCGTTCGGACTGTAGGCGACGCAGGCAACCGCGCTCCAGTGGCGCTGGCGGTGCTCGCCGAGTATCGCGACCAGCTCCTTCGGCTGGCCGGGGGTGCGCTCGGATTGCGGGATGAGGTTCGCGCTGAGTCGGTCGAGGCTCCAGTTATCCTTCGGCAGTGGCGGCTTCTCCACGATCGGCGGCGACGCGGGTTTGTTGTCGGCGGGCGGAGGAGTTCCGCTTCGCCAGACGAAGTAGCCGCCCAGGCCGAGGCCGCCCAGCGCCGCCAGGATGATCGCGGCGAGGAGGAGGGAGCGCTTGCCGGATGCGGCTTCTTCCTTCGGAACCGGTGACATGGCGAGAAATGGGTCCGAATCGGGCGCGGCCTGGACGGTGGCGGCCCGCGCCGGCTCCTCGGGTAGCGTGGCCGTCATGGCGACAGGCTCCGGCGCGGCGGCGGCAACGGCGGGCCGTTCGAGCACGGCCACGGCAGCGGGTATCGTACCGGAAGCCGGTTTGACGGCGACCGCCACCGGGATTGCCGCGTCCGAGCGCGCTTTCCTGGGAGCAGGGGCAGGCTCGGGCACTGACAGGGTGGGAAGGCTCACGGCCAGCGGAATCTTTAGCGGTGCGGGAGTCGGCCGGCTCGGCGGCGCCAGCGGCGTGGCGTTGTCGGCCGGTCGGGCGAACGGCTCGAGGACGGCGGCGACCTCCGCTGGTTTCTGATAGCGGTTTTCCACCTTCTTCGCCATCAGCTTGCGCACCACTGCGATCAGATCCGGCGGCACCTCCGGCCGCAGTTTCTCGATCGGTTCCGGCTCGTCGAGCTGGTGCTTGAGCAACCGCTCCATCGGCGCGCCTTCGGGGAACGGCACCTTCCCCGTCAGCAGGAAGTAGAGCGTACACCCCAGCGCGTACAGGTCGGCCCGGATATCGACGGTGTGCGAGTTGCGCGCCTGTTCCGGGGCCAGGAAGTCGGTAGTGCCGACCACCTTGCCGAGTTGTGTCAACCGCGTCTTCTCTTGCCCCCCCACGGGCGTCTGGATGAGCGCCAGGCCCATGTCGAGCAACTTGATGAGACCGTACGGACTCGGCTCGACGCCGGTGGACGGAGTGAGCGCGCGAGTGACGACGAGGTTCGACGGCTTGATGTCCCGGTGGACCAGTCCCTTTTCGTGAGCGTGTTGCAGGCCCAGCGCCGCCTGGCGCATGAAGTCGCAGGCCATCGCCACCGGCAACGCGCCGCGTTTGTGAACCAGCTGCGTCAGGTTGATGCCCTCGACGTATTCCATCTCGAAGACGAGGCTGCCGTCGATCTCCACGGCGTCGAAGGCGCGGACGACGTTGGGGTGCGACAGCGACGACACGACCTCGACCTCGCGCTGAAAGCGGCTGACCAGCTCGGGCTTGGTACCGCGTTCTTTGCGAAGAAGCTTGACGGCGACGATTCGGCCGAGGCGAGTGTTGCGGGCCTTGAAGACGGCGCCCATGCCGCCTTCGCCCAGCTTTTCGAGGATGACGTAGTGGCCGAGGAGAAGCTGGTCGCCGCGTCCCTGCGACAGCATGCGCACCTGGAAGGGAGTCAGCCAGCCGCGGCGGTTCAGCTCTTTCGCGTACAAGCGGGGGTCGGAGAAGTTGTCCGCGAGTTTTTTTGCGTCGTCGAGCTGCGGCTGTTGTCCCAGCCGGAGCTGGCGCAGCGACTCGATCAAGCCGGTGCAGGTGAGCATCGGGGGTGCCTCGGGTACCCTCTTCTCCCGGTCGGGGCCGCACGGATAGGCCGGGACGGTCGTCGCGCACTTGGATTGTTCTTACCGATTATAACACCGGAAATCTCTACCGCGACTGGATTCCGCTCCTGCATGACTCGACGTGCCGCGGCTCCGAACGGATTGGCAAGCCGCTGGAATTGAGGTGTAGTTTTCTACGAGCCGCGACCGTGAGGGAGCGTGGGAGCCCCCGAACGAGCCGCGACCGTGAGGGAGCGTGGGAGCCCCCACGCTCCCTCACG
>JBBQPD010000731.1:0-3928 GCA_038331535.1 Gemmatales bacterium
GCAGGAGCGCTCCCTGACGGTCTTATTTTCACGAGCCGCGACCGTCAGGGGGCGCTGGCAGGAGCGCTCCCTGACGGTCGCGGCTCGTAGCACCCTAACCTCGACTGGCAGCATCGGACGCAATAATCGACCCTTCGACGAAGGAACGGTCCACGGTTTGCATCCGCTTCACGAATCATCATGCCGGCAGGGACGGCCCGCGCGCCGTCCCTGCCGCTCTCAACCAGCGAGGAGGAAGCGGATATGCAAAATGTTACCTGGCAACGCCTGCGGAAGACGCTCCCCTGGGCGGGCGTCTGCGCTGTGCTGCTCTTTCTGGTCAGCCCGTCGCCGACCAAACCCCGGCCGGCGGACAAGCCCAAACCTCCGGCCGAAGCGGAAGCGCCGCCCCCTCCGAGCAGCTACGACCAGATCACTCCCGTCCTATTGGGGAAAGAGAGTTTTCAGGCCATGCGGGCCAAGGACAAGGCCGGCAAAGATGCCGTCATGGCCCGGCAGAAGAAGCTATTGGAAGACCGCTACGACCTGTCCGTGCGCGTGGACGCGAAGGTGAAGATGACGCGCGGCAAGCCGATCCCCGTGGGGCCAACGACGCGGCTCGCGGACAACCTCACCTGGGAGAACTTGGGCGCGATGTCGCCCGAGGCTGTCCGCGAGAAGGGTCTGTTTCCGCACGGTTTCTTGCCGCTGCCGCACCCGCATCACGAAGTCGGCGGCATGGTCTTCCCCCAGGAAGAAATCAAGCTGCTGCCCCGGCTGGAACGCTTCGACCTCGACTTCGATCTGCCGGCCCACTTCCTTCCTGAATTTCCTCCCGCCATCTTCCTGACGACTCGCCCCGACCTCGGCGACGTGTCCAAGGGCAAAGTAGTCACGGTCGAGAACTTCCAGGAAATCTTCAACGGCATCCTCAACGCCAAGGATCTGGAAGGCGTGCGCCTGCTGGTGACGCAGTTCCCGCAGCAGCAGTTCAACGCCACCGCCGACCGCAAGACGGAGCGGGCCGACGGTATGCTCGGCGTCTCCTGCTTCGACTGCCACGTCAACGGCCATACCTCGGGCGCGACCCATCTGGTCGGCGATATTCGGCCGCAGTCGCACCGCCGTCGGCTCGATACGCCGAGCCTGCGCGGCGTCAACATTCAGCGGCTGTTCGGCTCGCAGCGAGCGCTGAAGACGATCGAGGACTTCACGGAATTCGAGCAACGGGCCGCCTACTTCGACGGCGACCACCTCTCGGCCTCGGCCAAGGGCGTCAATGTGCTTGAGCGCCCCACCCAGGTCCACTTCATGGCGGAGTTCCAGGAGTTCCTCGCCTTCCCGCCGGCGCCCAGCCTCGGCATCGACGGCAAGCTGAACCCAAAGAAGTTCGCGGACGATTCGCCGGAGATGAAGGGCCAGAAGCTGTTCTTCGGGAAGGCCCTATGCTCCACTTGCCACCCGGCGCCGTACTACACCGACAACTCGATGCACGACCTGGAGGTCGAGCGCTTCTACAAAACGCAGACGCATAACGGCCTGGTCGCCACCAAGCAGGGGCCGATCAAGACGTTCCCGCTGCGCGGCATCAAGGAGTCGCCGCCGTACTTCCACGACGGCCGATTGCTGACGCTGGAGGACACGGTCGAATTCTTCAATCTCATTCTGGAGACGAAGTTGACGGCCGAAGAGAAGAAGCAGCTGGTTGCCTTCATGCGGCAGCTATAAGAGTCTGTTTCTCGTTTAGTCGCCCGTCTCGGTCGGGCGCGCGGCGCGCGCCCGACCGAGACGGGCGGCTAAACGAAGTTCGTCACTGCTTGCCTTTCGCGAAGGGCTTTGTTACGAATTAGTACGTCAGTCTGGAAAGCCTGACGTACTAATTCGTAACAAAGCCTCAACGGCCAGAAAATCGTCGGCTCGAAGCAAGTGTACCCCGGACAACCGAACAGCCCCGTCATGCCGAAAACGGAGGAATTGCTCCCTGCCATTTACAGCGACAGCAACAAAACCGAGTTGCGGTTCGATGTGGGCGCGGGAGAGAATAAGAAGGATTTTGAGCTGAAGGGCAAATAGGGTTCACACGCGGGTTGACTCTCACGAGCCGCGAGCGTCAGGGAGCGCTGGCATAAGCGCTCCCTGACGGTCGCGGCTCGTTTCATTCCCAATTGTTGAAATCGGACCCATCCTCCACCGGCGCAGCAGGCAGTTCGCGGAAAACACCGTCCCACACCGGCCGGTCGTCGCCAGATTTATCCGAAGGCGCGGGCGTCTCCGGCGGCGGATTCAGCCGGTCGAAGACGCGCGCCCGCGGCCGTTGCTCCTCCGGCAGGTCCGTCATGAGGCAGCGGCCGCTCGACGGGTCGAAACGCTCGGACAGGACGAGCGTCCAGGCGTTGGTCGGACGAAACGTCTCCGGCAGCGCCGCCGACAGCACGAGATAATCGCGGGCGCGGGTGCAGGCGACGTACAGGGTGCGTAAATCTTCCTGCCATTCTTCGAGGTTCTCGCACGCCTGCCACAACCGCCAGCCGAAGTCGGGGAACGACGGCTCGTCTTCGTCGGCGGGCGGTTTGGCGACGCAACCCAGCTCGTCGTCCCACTCGACGACAGACCAGTTGCCGCCGCCCGCCGTCGCGGCGAAGTCGGGGATAATGACGATAGGGAACTCCAGCCCCTTGGCCTGGTGGATGGTCATGAGCCGCACCACGTCGGCGTTCTCCGGCTGCGTGGCGGCCTGCTCTTCGCGCGATTGCGTGCGTACGAAGTCGCCGAGGCGGTCGATGAATTCGGCCAGCCCGAATAAACCCGAACGGTCGAAGGTGCGCGCCAAATCGAGCAGCTTCCACAGGTTGGCCAGCTTGCGATCGCCGAGAAACTCGAACTGCGTGGCGGCGTCGTAGCCGGAATCGGCGAACACCTCGCCGAGCAGCCGGGCAATCGGCAATCGGTCCTTGAGCGACCGCCAGCGCTGAATCGCGCGCCGCGCCCGTTGCACGCGCTCGCGCTGATCGGCCGGCAGCCGCGCTTCCAAAGACTCATCGAGCACCCCAGCCCATAAGCCATCGCGATGCCGGCCGACGACGAACAGCGCCTCGTCGCTGAGACAGCAGAACGGCGAGCGCAGCGTGCCGGCAAGGCTAACGGCGTCCTGCGGGTTCTCCAGGGCGCGCAGCAGGTTGAGCAAGTCGTAAATCTCCTGCTGCGCGAAGAAGGCCCGTCCGCCGACGAGGTAATAGTTCAACCCCTGTTTTCGTAGCGCCGCTTCATAGAGGTGGACGTTGCTCATGGCGCGAAACAGCAGGACCACGTCCCCTAAGTGCGGCGTGCGGCGTGCGGCGTCTGGAGTTTTTTCTTCACTCCGCACTAGTCCGGCAATGCGCCGCGCGATCCACTCCGCCTCAATCATGCGCGCTTCGGCGACGCTCACCTTCTCTGGGCGCGGACTCCATAGGAACTCGACGCACGGCCCCGGGTCGGCCTGCGGTCGGTGGGCGCGCAGCGGTTCGTACTCGGCGAGGCGGTGGCCGAGCAGCGCGTTAGCGAAGTCGAGAACCGCCGGCTGACTGCGATAGTTCATGGTTAGCCCGAGCCGGCCCTCGTGCGGCACCCGGCGGCGCAACCCCTGGAATAGCGACACGTCGGCGCCGCGAAAACGGTAGATCGACTGGTTGGCGTCGCCTACCGCGAACAGCTTGCCCGCCGTCAGCCCGCCGCCGCACAGGTACTCGACCAACTCCATCTGCACCGGATCGGTGTCCTGCAATTCGTCGATGAGCAGGAAACGATAGCGCTCCTGTAGGCGGGCGCGGACGTCGTCGCCGTCGCGCAGCAGGTCGCGGGTCAGCACGAGAAGATCCTGGAAATCGACGACGCCGTGCTGGCGCTTGCGGGCGGCATATTCGCGGGCTACCTCAGCGGTGACACGCAGAAAGCGCTGGCCGACCACGAC
>JBBQPD010000732.1:0-3920 GCA_038331535.1 Gemmatales bacterium
AAGTTCATTTGCCAGCCTTCGCCGGACAGACGAATCGTGGCCGACCGAACGTCCGCGTCCACCGCGCTCGGCGCGCTCATGGGTCGATTCCTCACGTGCCGGTGGGGCGGACGGCGTAGTGGCCGGTCGTCAATTCCAGGATGGTGTCGAACGCAACCTCCGGCGCCGGGTCGAGGCAGAGCCGGGCGTCGATGTGAAAGCGCACCGTCCGTTCCAGCCCGCCGCCGCCGTCGATCATCCTGGCCTGCACGTCGCGCAGCCGCGGCTCGAATTGTTCGATCATGCGCTCGATGACCCGGCCGATCTCCGCGCGCTGGGTCGAGGTGATGGCGT
The DNA here is from genome assembly GCA_038331535.1 of Gemmatales bacterium. Taxonomy (GTDB): domain Bacteria; phylum Planctomycetota; class Planctomycetia; order Gemmatales; family Gemmataceae; genus JBBQPD01. The sequence goes on from JBBQPD010000732.1 coordinate 334, forward strand.
TGAGCGACGTCAGGTCCGGCAGGCCGTAGCCGTAAATCGAGTGATGCAACTCCGCGAACTCCGCGGGTAGGCCGATATGCGTCTGGCGGGTGTTCAGCAAGTCCTCCAGGTCGCGCTGTACGGCAAGGAACATCTGCTCGACGGTGTAGCCGCGCCGCGACTTGCTCTCCGGCTCGGGGTCGATGAGCCGATCGAGCAAGGAAGGCATCAGCTCGGAGTTGGGATCGAAGGAGGGCATGGAGGGTCTCTAATTTGCCGCTTGCGGCTTAGCGGCCGCCCCCCGCTAAGCCGCAAGCGGCGAGGATGAGTCTCATTCAAAGACCACCTGCCGCATCTCCAGCAGCGCGATCGGCTCCTCTCCGAAGACGAACGTCTTGCAGCCGACCCCGAGCACAGGGCCGCCTGGTTCGGACCGCCAGTCGGTCGCCCGGCCCATCTTCAGGGCATCGTCCGCGGATTCGTGCGAGCCAGGATACAGCGCCGGCAGATAGACTTCGCCTTCCTGGCCGTCGCGCAGTGTCATCCGCGCCGGGAACCAGAGGAGGTCGCGCGGGTAGCGCGGCGGGTTCATCGCCAGCGCCAGCACTTCCTCCAGCGGCACCCAGTAGTACACGCCGTGGGCCATCACCTCCAGCACGGCGCCGAACAGGTCGTCGGCATCGCGCAGGCCGTCAAATGGTTTGTCGTTGAGTTGCCCCTTGAGCGGTGGACTCGCTTCCGCGGCCCGGTTCAACAGGTCGGCGGCCTCCGCATAGTTCTTCTCGCGCAGACGCTGCGCGGCGTTGAGCCGTAGTTGGACATGGTCGGGCGCCGGGTGGAAGAACGCCGGCGCCACCCCGTCGCGGAACAGCTTGCGGCGTGACTCCTCGGCTTCGAGCAGCTTCCGATACGCCGAAACGCCGACGTCCGTCTGTGGATCGTCGTACTTGACGGCGTCGATCTGACGGCGAGCGCGTTCGAGGTCGCCGGCGAAGGCTTGTAGCTCGAACAGGAATAGCCGCTTGTTCGGATCGGCGGGGGCAGCCTTGACGGCGTCGGTTTGCGCCTTGATCGCGTCCTGCAAACGCCCAGCCGCGTAGTGTTCGTTGACGCTCATGGTGCCCTCACGGAGTTGGTGCTTCGTCGGGATCAATGCCGAGCGCACGGAGACGGGCGGCCAACTGGTTGCGCTGTTTGTTCGCCTCGTCGCGCTGTTTGTTCGCCTCGTCGCGCTGCGTAGCGAAGTCCGTTGCTCGGCGTTTCTCCACCTCAAGTTCAAGGGCCAGTTCATCCATCCTTCGTCCGGTCTCTTCCAGTTGTCGGCCCGCCGCTTTTAGCTGCCGCGCCACTTCGACGAAGTTGAGGAACGGCGCGCCGTCCTGTCCGAATAGTTTCAGTCCCGTATCCGCCATCTCGAAACGGATTTTGAGGCGGGGACTCTGCCAGCCGTGCAGGTTGGCGATCGGTTGCAGCCTGCCGTCCTTCCGTAACCAGCCTTCGATATGTCGCCGTTCCGGATCGTATTTGTAGTATTCCTCGACGCCGTGGCGCTCGTAGAACATGAACTTACGATTCATTTCGGCAGGAGTGTTGCTCGGCGACAGGATCTCGAAGATCACCTGCGGCGCGATGCCGACTTCATTCCCCTGCATGTAAGAGTGGCGCGATCTTTTCGGTCGGCCGAAAACAATCATCACACTAACCTTCAAGCGCAACGTCCGGTCATACTCGGATGGAAACCACCATTGTCTACCACTGACGTACACATCTTCGCGTTCAGAATACAAGTTCTCAAGCCAAATCTTGAGATGTGCGATCCATTCAAATGTCGCGGTGCTTACTCCTCCTGCTTCTTCATTCGTATCCGGGTACACCATCTCCTTCTGGATACCGAAACGGTCCGGTGCGCGGAGGATGCCTTTGATCACGGTGTCGGCCTCCGTTCGAGGTGGGCGGCGAAATCGCGTCCTTATCCTACCACCCTCCGGCATCTCGGCACAGTTCGTTTTAGCCAACCAGCAAGGAGGCGCGGGCCAGACGGCGCAACCCCGCCTCAACGCCGCGCCCCAGCAACTCCCGCACACGCTCCGGCTCGCGCAACTCTTGGTCGTTCGCGTCGCGGAGCGGCAGGCCGCCGCGCACCCGCTCGGCCAACACTTCGACCAGCGCCGCCCAGTCGCGGCTGCCGTCCAGGGCTGACAGCAAGGTTCGGTCGAACTCCTCCAACTCGATAATGTTGTGGCGCCGGTTGGTGACCCAGTGGTTGGTCGTGGCCTGCAGCCGGGCCAGCGGGGACGCCACCGGCCGCTCGCCGACCGTCGTCACGAACGCGGGGCTATGCAGGTGGAACTTCACCAAGCCGCTCAGGGCACACTGGAAAAGTACCGCCGCCAGACGACCCGTGTCCGCCTCGACGCCGTCCGGCAGGCCGGAGGCTACCGCGGCGCCCACCTCGGCAAAGGTCAGACTCCGCGGGAAGGCGGCGTACAGCGCACGCGCGGCGGTCCGCACCCAGGGGTTGTTCGTGCTCAGGGTCACGCCATTCGGTGTGCGGAACTGTTCGACGCCGGCCGGCGTCGGGTCCGGGGACTCGCCCAGCGGCTCGGCGTTGCCGGTGAAGCGGAAGCGCGTAATCGCCTCCGGCGCGGGCTCGCGGCGGACCAACACGCCGGCGTGGCACAGCAGTGTCTTGCGGAAGCGGCGGTTGCGAACGAAGTCGAGGTACTGCTCGTACTGGACGATGTCGTCCGACCAGCCGTGCAGAGCCTCCTTCACGTCGGCGGGGAGGTTGCCGACCATGTAGCTGAGCTCGGCCTCGGATAGGAACTGTAGTCCCTTGGCGGCGGCCCGCCCCGCGAACTGGTGGAAGTAGACGGGCTGGTTGAAGTCCTCAAGATACTCGTGGAACAGGTACGAATCGCCGTCCTCACGCAGCTGGGTCACCTCGGTCGCCAGAACCTGATGGTACAGAGTGTTCTCCGGGTCGCGCTCGACCAGGCCGGTCAGGAAGTCGAGGAAGACGCGCACCTCGCGGACGCGGTCGCGGGGGTCGGGATAGCGCCGGCCGTGGAAGTTGACCATGTCGCGGATCATGGCCCCGGTGTGCCAGCCCGGATAGACGTTGTAGCTGACGTACGCGACCCCGCCCGGAGCGAGATTTTGAGAGCAGACGGTCAGGATGTGGTCCTGCACCAGCGGCGGCACCCAGGAGTAGACGCCGTGGCAAATGATGTAGTCGAATCGGCCCCAACTCTCGTCGATGTCCAGGATGCTGCCGGCACGCAGCTCGACGTTCGTCAGGCCGAGAGAACGGACCAGTTTGTCCCCGGTGGCGATGTGGCCGGGCGCCAGGTCGAGGCCGAGGCAGCGGGCGCCCGGTAAGGAGTCCGCGATGGCGAGGAGGTTGCCGCCGGTGGAGCGACCCAACTCCAGGACGCGGCAGGAATCGAGGGGTGGGGGGTCGAGGCCGAATAAGGTGGCCAGCGACGCGAGGTTGTCCGGGTGCGTCGCCCGGATGGGGCCGCTCTCATAGGGAATCTGCTCGTAAGCCTCCAGCAGCGCGTCCGGCATGGGTTGGCCCAGATGACTGTTTCTGTCCGAGCCGGAAG
>JBBQPD010000733.1:0-3918 GCA_038331535.1 Gemmatales bacterium
GCGGGGGACAGCGCTCCCTCACGGTCGCGGCTCGTACGAAAACTCACTTCAACAGCGCCAGCGGCTCGTACTTCGCGCCGAGGATCGCCTTGCTGTCGCAGCCGAGCCAGCCGTCGAGCAGCGTGGCGTAGACGCGGCGGAAGTCGGTGTGATATTTCAGGTCGCCGGCATCGAGGTCGCTCAGGCTCGGGTGCTTGCCGACGGCGCCGCCCTTGACGCCCGGCCCGGCGACGAAGAGGCAGGAGCCGGCGCCGTGGTCGGTGCCCTTGCTGCCGTTCTCCGCCACGCGCCGACCGAACTCCGAGAAGGTCATGACCGTCACGCGCTTGTCGTGGCCGGTCGCTTGCAGATAGTTGAACAGCAGCTGAATCGCCTGGCCCACTTCCGTGAACAGTTTCTGATGGGCGGGCGCTTGCTCGGAGTGCGTGTCGAAGCCGTCGATGGCGAGGTAGAACAGCCTGGTGCCGAGGCCGCGCTGAATCAGTTGGGCGATCAGTTCCATCTTCTGCATCAGGTTTTGCCCGGCGAAGCCGCCGCTCGCCGCGACGCCCTTGAGGATCTGCTGTAACTGATCGACCGTCGAGTAGGTCTGGAGTTGGCTGCGCTGGACGAACTGGAGCATGCCCGGTCCGTCCTTTGGCCCCGGCGCTTGCGAGAGATCGACGAGCAGCTTCTTGCGGGTCTTGCGTTCGTCGCCTTCTTCGCCGCCGAGCTTGATGTTGAGCGGCTGCTTGTGATTGAGGCTGGCGACGCTGGTCGGCGCTCCGCGCAGAGCCAGCGGCAGCTTCTCCGGGCCGACCTGCATGCCGGGCACGCCGCCGGTCTGGGCCTGCAATTCGATCGCGCTGCGGGCCATCCAGCCAGTCGGCGTCTTGCGCGTGTGGTCGGCCGAGTGCCAGACGTCCATCGACTCGAAGTGCGAGCGGTCGGGGTTTGGGTAGCCGACGCCCTGCACGACGGCGAGGCTGCCGTTTTGCAGCAGTTGTTGCATGCCCACGAGAGCCGGGTGCAGGCCGATCTCGTCGTTGACCTTGAGAACCTGATCTTTGCGCTGTTGCAGCGTCGGCCGCAGCTTGGGATACAGCTCATCCTTGTAAGGAATGACCATGTTCAGGCCGTCGTTGCCACCGGTCATTTCGAGGACGATGAGGATGTTATCCTTGCCCACCGTGGCGGCGCGGGCGGTGTCGGCGATGAACTTCGGCACCAGCGTGCCGACGGAGAGCAGCGAGGCGCTCTTCAAGGTTTTCGTCAGGAAGCCTCGGCGGTGCAGCATGGTCGTCTCCGACTAGCCCCCGGCGCGAGCCGGGGGAGAGGTAGACCCCCGGCTCTCACCGGGGGCTCGTATCAAGCCAACTGATATTCCGGCGTCGTCAGCAGCGCGTGGATCATCTCGCGCACGCGCCGGTCGCGCTCGTAGTCTTCCGGATCGCCCGCGGTCAGAAAGTCTTTCAGCTTGGCGCGGGCTTCCTTGCTCAGCTCGCCTTGCAAGAGGAGGTCGGCGTAGAACGTCACCAGTGCATCCGGTTTCTCGATCTTTTCACGCCGGGCCAGCGCCGACGGGTCCACGGCGACAGCGGCGGTTCCGTAGGGGTCGTGATCGCCCAGATTTAGCTCGCCGCCGCCCAAGGCCAACGAGTACGCTAGGTTGTGGCGCACGACGATGGTGGCCGTGTTCAACCAGGCCGTGCCGCCTTCCCAGCCCTTGACGTTCGGCGGTGCGAACAGGTGCTGGCCCATCAATTCCAGGTGGCCGACCAGCGAGCGCGGCGCGACGAATCCCTGACCCAGCGCCCGCGCCAGGCCGAGGACGTATTCCACCGGACTCTTGACGCGCTGCCGATAGGCGTGTTCCGAGAAGAAGTCTCGCGACGACAGAATCCTGCGCACCAGCGCGCCGGTGTCGTAATCGCTCTTGCGGTACGCGTCGGCCAGCGGGGCCAGGAACTCGTCGGTTGGCTGCACCGCCTCGCTGACGAAATAGCGATACAACTTCCGAACCAGGAAGCGAGCGCAGGCCTTTTGTTCGAGGCAAATGCGCACCACGTCGCCGCCGTCCCAGGCGCCGCGCTGGCCGAGGACGGTCTTCGCCTCCTCGTCGTGCAGGTCGGACTTGAAGGTGTACAGCTGGCCGTCGGTGTGCCAGCCGGTGAAAGCGCGGGCCGCTTCGCGGATGTCGGTCTCGGTGTAGTTGCCGACGCCCAGCGAGAACAGTTCCATCACTTCGCGGGCGTAATTCTCGTTTGGCTTGCCCTTCAAGTTGCTGTTCGAGTCCAGATAAATGAGCATCGCCGGCTCTTTGCTCATCTGCTGGAGCAGCGGACCGAACTTACCCAGGGCGTGTTTTCGCAGCAACTCATTCTGGCGTTGCATCAATGCGGCGCTCTGCACCTTGTTGATGCTGGTGGCGAAATGGTTGTGCCAGAACAGGGTCATCTTCTCGCGCAGCGGATGGCCGCTGTTCATCATGCGGTCGAGCCACGCGCCGCGCAGGTCGAACGGGTTGTTGCGGCTGGCGATCTCGGCGCCCCTCTGGGCAAGGTCGCTGTCGCGCCCGACGGACTTCGGGTCGATAACGAAGAGCCGATCGATAACAGCGGCCGGTTCTTCGGCGGCGGCGCGCAGCAACTCGTCGCGCGTGGCACCGAAGGCGGCGCGGCGATAGAGGTGGCCAGCCCATTTCAGGCCGAGACGATGGTCGGCCGCTTCCCAGGGCTTCCACGCCTCGAACGGATCGAGTTTTTCCTGAGCCATGGCTGCGTCGGCACGCATGATCGGTCCCTCGACGGCGCAAGGATCACGAAAGAATGCATAAAAGGGACGAGGAACGCTGGGGATTCTAACCCGTTGTGTACCGTCGCACAAGAGACTCCGTGGGGATCTTCGCGCCGACGATTGCCACTTGCGGCTTAGCGGCGCAAGTCCGCGAAGCCGCAAGCGGCAATAATGCCTCAACTTGACAATCCGCCGTTCGGAGTCTCTACTATTTTTACCATGATTCGATATCTGCTCTTTTATCCGGCGGAGTTGCTCGCTCTCCTCGCCACATTTGCGTTGCTGATTCGGAGATCGGTGCCGCCTCGCCTCGCGATTCTGGTGGCCGCAATCGGCATTCTCGCCTTGCTGGTGCGCTCGCCGTCGCCGGAAGGCTGGGATTACGCGGTCTTTTGGCGCAGCGGCGTCGATGTCCTGGAGGGCAACGATCCATACGTTCTCCGGCGGATTGCCTGCCTCAACCCGCCGACAGCCTTGCCGCTCTTCGCGGTCTTCGCCCTGGCTCCGTTCAACATCAGCCTGGCACTCTGGACGGTCGTGAACGTGGCGGCCTGCGTTCTCCTGGTTCCGTTCACCTGGCACGTCCTTCGAGCACAGTGCGAAACGACGGACGACTGGAACTTGTCGCCCGGCGCGATATCCGTCCTCACGAGCGTGGTCGCGTTCGCGTCCGTGACGCGCTTCGGTCTTGAAGCCGGCCAGCTTGGCCTTTATACCGCCTGGACCATTTTCGCGGCTATGCTGGCTCAGGCAAAGGGCCGGCCGATCCTGTGCGGCATCTTTCTGGCAATGGCCACGATCAAGACGGCCACGCTCTTGCCATTCCTCCTCCTCTTTTTGAGGAAATCGGATCGGCGCGCCTGGGTTTCGACGGTCATCGTCTGCCTGGGCTTGTGCCTGCTCGCCACCCCACCTCGTGAGCTGCTCGCTCGCAACCTTTCCTGCCTGCGAAATATTGAGGCACTCTCCAGGCCGGGGGCGGTCAACGACTATGCCTACTCCAACGAAGTCAGCAACGACATGGTGGCCCTCGATCATCTTTACTATCGCCTCGGCGTCCGCGATCGAAAGGTGATCCAGGTTGCTCAACTCAGCACGCTCGCGCTGTTGGGTGCCTGGTTGGCATGGCGGACACTTGGTCCC
>JBBQPD010000734.1:0-3914 GCA_038331535.1 Gemmatales bacterium
CACAGCGAATTCCGGGGCCGGCCGCAGCTTCAGCAACCGCCGGACGCCGGCCACGTCGTGGTAGCTCGTCGATTGATAATTCAGCATCACGTCGTCGGCGCACGGCACACCCATGAAATAGTTGCAGCCGGCCGCCGCCAGCAGCAGCATCAGGTTGTCGGCCGAGTTCTGATCCGCCGCGGCGTGGTTGGTGTAGCAGACGTCCACGCCCATCGGCAGGCCGAGCAGCTTGCCCATGAAATGGTCTTCCAGGCCGGCCCGCACGATCTGGCGTTCGTCGTAGAGGTACTCGGGGCCGATGAAGCCGACGACGCTGTTGACCAGAAACGGCCCAAACGCCCGCGCCACACCGTAAGCCCGCGCCTCCAGCGTTAGCTGATCGACGCCGTGGTGCGCGTCCGCCGACAGGGCGCTGCCCTGGCCCGTCTCGAAATACATCACATCGTCGCCGACCCAGGCCACGTCGCGCTGCCGATGGCTTTCCAGCACGCGCTCGCGGCCCTCGCGCAACTGTGCTAGCGAGACGCCGAAGCTCGCGTTCGCCGCCTGCGTCCCGGCAACCGACTGGAAGAGCAGATCGACCGGCACGCCGCGCTCCAGGCAAGCAAGCTGTGTCGTGATGTGGGCCAGACAGCAAGCCTGCGTCGGCACGCCCAGCGTGTCGATCAGCCGGTTCAGGGCGAGCAGGATGGCGCTGACCGTTTCGACCGATTCCGTCGCCGGGTTGACGCCGAGCACCGCGTCGCCGCAGCCGAACAGCAGGCCGTCGGCGGCGGCGAGGAGAATACCGGCCACGTCGTCGGCGGGATGATTCGGCTGCACGCGGATGCCGAGGACGCCGCGCTCCCCAAGTGTATTGCGACAGCGCGTCACGTTGCGCACCTTCGCCGCCGCGAGCACCAGGTCCTTGTTGCTCATCAGCTTCGCCGTCGCCGCCGCTATCTCCGGCAATATCGCCCTTTGCAGAGCGTGAATCTCCACTTCCCCGGTCGCATCGTCCAGGAGCAGTTCGCGGAACTGACCAACGGTCAAGTGTCGAAGCGTGCGAAAGGCATCGTTGTCCAGTTCGTCGAGCAGGAGGCGCGATACGTCGTCCTGGTCGGGATCGACGAGCGGGCGATCCACGATGTCGCCGAGCGTCACGTCGGCGAGGACGATCTTGGCGGCGACGCGCTCGCGCTCGGAGCCGGCCGCGATGCCGGCCAGGCGGTCGCCGGATTTCTCCTCGTTGGCTTTGGCGAACACGGCGCGCAGGTCGGCGAAGTGAAACTGTTCGCCGCGAATGGTCGTCTGATAGGCCATGAGCGTGTGTCCTCCATCGCGCTCCTGCATTGTGACAGGAGACGCGTTGAGAGGCCAGCACGAAGCGAGATACCGCCGCCCAGTTTACGTTTCGCGCGGTCTCGCCGCGCGAAACGTAAACCGGGGCCGGTCTTTCACTCGCCGATTTCGTGGTAGATGCGCTCGAACTCGACGTGGCACGCCTTGAGTGCCAGCATCAGCGCTGGCTCGAATTGGCCCGCCGACTGGTGCAATAACACCTCCATGGCGTCGGCGTGCGCCATGGCCGGCTTGTGCTGGCGCGCGCGGCGCAGGGCGTCGTAAACGTCGGCGACCGCCGTCAGCCGCGCCGCCGCCGGGATCGACTCGCCGTCCAGTCCGTCCGGGTAGCCGGCGCCGTCCCAGCGCTCGTGATGGGAGCGGACGATGCCGCGGGCGGCGCCCAGGAACTCCAGCGAGCCGCCGTGTTCCTTCGCCAGCGCTTCCAGCATGCGGTCGCCGATGAGCGGGTGCTGCACCACCAACCGGCGCTCGGCGTCCGAGAGGACCGCCGGCTTGCGCAGCACCTCGTCGGGCAGACCGATCTTGCCGATGTCGTGCAGCGGGACACACAACTCCAGGTGCTGTACGAAGCGGTCGTTCACCAGACCGGCCCAGGCCGGATTCAGACGGGCGGCGGCGCGGGCCAGGGCCAGCGTATATTCGCGCAGACGGTGCAAATGGCCGGGCGTCTCGCCGTCGCGCGACTCGCCCATCTTGGCCATTGCGAACAGTAGCGCGCGATGGGCGGTGCGGAGGTCGTCCTCGCGGGCGCCGAGGCTCTGGCGCAACTGGGCGTTGACTTCACGCAGCTGCCCGTCCAGGGCGGCGGAGCGGCGCTGGGTATCGCGCAGGCGGAAGGCGTGTTCCACCTTCGCCTCCAGTTGCCGCGGCTGGTACGGTTTGACGACGTAATCGTCCGCGCCGCACGCCAGCGCCTCGGCCAATTCATCCTGCGTGCCGCTGCCTGAGACCACCAGGATTTTCAGGTTCGGGTCGCCGGAGCGCTCGCGCAGCGACCGGCACAGGCTGTAGCCGTCGCCGTCGGGAAGATTGAGGTCGAGCAGGATCAGGTCGAACTGCGCTCCCTCCGTTGCGGCCGTCGTCTCGGCCCCGTCGGCCGCCTCGACGCACTCACAGCCCATCGCTTCCAGGAGTGCCCGATTCATCCGCCGGGTGACGCGGTCGTCCTCGACGATCAGAGCGCGGCGGACCGGCCGGCCCATCCCCCCTGCTACAGGAACCGGTCCTTCGTCGAGGAACGGTTCCAGGGCTGCGGCGACGGCGAGCGCTTGCGCTGGGCGCAGGGCCGGGTCGCGTTGCAACATGCGTGCGACCAGGGAGTCCAGCTCGGCGGGCAGGTCAGGCCGCAGGACGCGAAGACGGCGCGGCGGCTCCTGCTGAAGTTGACGTAAGGAACGGCCGATGTTGGCGGCGCGCGGGTAAGGTGGTTCGCCGGTCAGCAGCCAGAACAGGGTGGCGCCGAGTCCGTAAATGTCCGCCGGCTTGCCGACGGCCGACGGATCGTGGCTCTGCTCCGGGGGCATGTACTCGACGCTGCCGAGCAGCACGTGCGGGTCGGTGATCCGGCTGGAGAACTGACGGGCCAGGCCGAAGTCTACCAGCTTCACCTTGCCGCCCAGAGTCAGCAGCATGTTCGACGGCTTGAGGTCCCGGTGAACGAGATGGACGTCGTGGGCTGCCTGCATCCCCTGGGCCGCCTGGCGAACATAGCCGCACGCCTCCGCCACAGGCAAGGCGCCTCGGCGCACCACGAGGCGATCGAGGTCGCCGCCCGCGAGATGTTCCATGACGAGGTAGATGACGGCGGGCAGAGAAGAGTCCGGCGCGGGCAACTCGCCCGCATCGAAGGCGGTGACGACGTTGGGGTGCTGAAGGTCGGCGAGTGCCCGCATTTCGGCGTAAAAGCGGTGCAAGACGTCGGCGGGGCAGTCCTCATCGACCGGCATGGTTTTGACGGCCACCAGTCGTTTCATGAGACGGTGCTCGGCCAGGAATACGTCGCCCATGCCGCCGCTGCCGAGCTTATCCAGCACGCGGTAATTGCCGACGATCAGGCCGTAGGTCGTACCGTTCAGAATGTTATCGAGCTGGTAGTGCGTGAGCAGTCCAGCTTGCACCAGAGCGAGGCCGACGCCCCATTCACTGTGGTCGTGCAGACCCGGAAGCCGTTCGGCCGCGAAACTCTCGGCATCGGCCGCGTCCAGAAACATCTGTCCCATCAGCCGATCGAGGAACAGGTGCGGTTCGAGAGTTGCGCGGCCGTGCCCCGGAAATGCGGGGAACGGGGCGCGGATGCGGCGCAGCGGTTGGCTCGCGCCTTCGGGCGGCCGCGTCTCGATCATGGTTTGTCCCAGCGCGTGGGCGAAGTATCTCCGACCCGGGGGATCCGGACCGGCAGGGAAACATAGGTCGAGATTGGGGTAGGGGCAAACATGACAGGGTGACAGGGTGACAGGGTGGCAGGGTGACAGGGTGACAGCCAATCCTTCTGCAATGGTGCAGCCGCTTCTTGTCTCTTTGTCACCCTGTCACCTTGTCTGCTGCCTTCCGCTATAACGCCTATGAGGTGC
>JBBQPD010000735.1:0-3910 GCA_038331535.1 Gemmatales bacterium
ACGCGCCGACTTTGGGGTTGCCGACGTAGACGACGCTTTTCGGGGCGGCTCCGTCGTACACTCTGCGGGCGATCGAGTGGTGGAGCTGCGAGGCGAAGAGTTCGCCCATCATGTAGTTGTGGTAGTAGACCGGGGCGCTGACGATGTGAATCTTGCTGGCGTAGTCCGGCGCCTTGCGCCCCGGCGGACGCTTCACCATCTGGTACTTCTCCACCAGGTCCCACCACAGCTTGCTCAAATCCTGCTCCGGGTTCTCGTACATGCCCTTCTCGAAGCGCAGCATCACCTGGCACCAACGCGAGAAGATCAGCAGCCGATAGCGCAGCGTCTTCGCGCCCGTCTCGTCGAACGCCTTGCGGTCGTCCACCTTGATGCCCATCTTCTCCAGGAAGGCGCCGCGCTTGCTCAGCCGCTCGAACATCATGGCCACGCCTTCCGTGGTCAGGATGTGCGCCTCCATGCGCAGGACATACGGCACGGTCGCCGGGATGTTCTTGCTGCTGTAGACCGAATGGCCGAACTCGTGCAGCAGCGTGGACGCCCAGTAATCGTTCGGTTTGATGTTGGCCAGCACGCGCACGTCGCCTTCGCGGTCGATGTCGGTGCAGAAGGCGTGCGGGCTTTTGCCCTTCTTCTCGTACAGGTCGCTGCTGGTGATGACGCGGTCGATGGGTAGGCCGATGCCCTCGTAAAACTTTCGGCACATCGCCAGCAAGTCGGCGCGCGCGAAGGGCGCGTCGAGGTCGGCGCTGAAGACGGCCGGCGTCTCCTGGAAGAACGGGTCGTGATAGTGCCACGGCATCAGTTCCGCGACCTTAAGCCCATACGATTTCGCCAGTCGCTCGTCGATGTCCGCCTTGGCGGCCTTGAACGGCTCGCGCGTCAGCTCGTCCAGCTCGTCGAACAGCTTGAGGAGTGTATCGCCGTCCTGCTCGTTGAGGTGCAGTTGCAGGGCGTGGAAGTTCTTGAAGCCGAGCTTGACCGCGGCTTCGTTGCGCAACTTGACCAGCAGGCGCAGGTCGGCGTCGAGCACGTCGCCGACCTTTTTGCTCCCCTCCCAGACGGCCTTGCGTCGGGCCGAGTCCTTGGCGTTTTTCAGCACGTCGCGCACCTGGTTCTCGGTCATCTCCTTGTCATCGACCTTGGCGCGGAACTCGTTGAAAGCCTTCTCGACCTTGTTCGACGCGGCGACCATCTTCTTGAGAAGGTCGGTGTCCACTTGTTTTTCGAGGTAAGCGAGGTAGAGGACGTCGATGGCGCGGGCCATGAGCGGGTCGTCGATCTGGGCGCGTTTCTCCTTGAGGTCTTTCAGAACTGCGAAGACCTTGGGGTCGGCGAGGGCAGCGTCGATGGCGTTCTGGGCTTCTTCTTTCTTGGTGAAGTCCTTGGCGTCACCCGTGGTGTTGGCGGTCCACCAGGCGAGGTTAGCGGCGACTTCCAGCGGCCGAATGCGGGTCTCGTGTTCCTTGACGAAGCGCGCCGCGCGTTCGGTCGCCTCGGGACCAGCGTCGGCCGTCATCGGACGGCAGACGAGCAGATAACCGACGGCCGCGGCGGCCGGCAGCAGAAAGCGCAGACAAAGCATACGCAGGCTCCTCTCAGCAGGGGATGAAACGATTCACGAGTCAGGATAGCGAACGGGCGCGCGGAATGAAACGGGGTGAGGGACGGAGGGCGCCCCATAGAGGCAGTCCCGTGCTTTACGCCGAGGTACGTCCGCCAACGCCAGTCCAAGTCCGCCACGCCTGTCGGACATGCTTTTTGACACAAGATAGGTACAATAAGACGTTTATGTCCGTGTAAGCACTAAGGAAAGGTCGTCTACGCTAGCCCTGGCACACCCCCCAGCGGGGGAGGGAAGGACGGTTCGAGTTCTGTACCGTGATAAACATGGTAAACTCTCACCGCCCTTACATTTGCTGCGCGCATTTGTCGGATGAGCCCAAAATATGGCCCCGTCAGGCCGAGTCAGGCTCCGCACTGGACAAGAACTCGGCTCTCGCGAAGAATAACTCGGTGACGAACCGCTCCGGGAGTACCGTGCGCATGACCGCCGAGCCGACTGCCTGTCCCTTCTGCAACGCCCTGGTGCCACAAACGGCGAACGCACAGGCCGGCCAGCGCGTCGCATGTCCCCGGTGCGGCGAAACCTTTTCTCTGCGCGGCGACGGCATCCAGCGGCCACCCGCCGTGACGGCGACGCCGAATGCTTCGGTTCCTGCAATGACCATGTCGGCGCCGGCCCTTTCTGCGCCCGCGCGCTCCTACAATCGTCGCGTTGCTGCCGCTGTGCTGACGACAATGATCCTGATGGCAGCCGTTGGATTGGCGTACGCACTCGTGACACAATCCCAGCGCCGCGCCAACGATCTCAACCTGGAGCGCACCCACAAACGCCTCATCTTTCCCGAGCCGGCCGACGACTCGTCCGCCTCGATCGTCGTCCCTTCGAAACTGGAAGGAATCGGCTTTCTACCGTCGAATACGAACCTGGTGCTGGGCGTCAACGTCGCCCGGTTGCGCCAGAGCGTGACCGGCCGCAAATTATTGAACGAGCCGATCAAGACCGGCAAGGGAGATATTCCGCTCGCCAATCTCTTGCGCTGGACGGGTCTCGAAATCGAGGAGTTGGACCATCTGGTTCTCGGTGTGCGGACTGAGAACGTCGAGTTCCCGCGCGTCGTCGTCGTCGTGCGGACGCGGCGGCCCATCGACCGCCGCCGTGTGCAATCGAAACTCGATGCGGAAGAGAGAGAAGGGCCGCATAAAGGGCAGGTCATCTATCGTTTCAAGATCCCGAACCTGGCCCCAGAGGCGAAACTATGGTTCGCCGAAGACAAGCGAACGTTGGTCATCGACCTGTTCGGCGCCTTTGAAGGCGTACCGGAAGAGCCGCGCACCGGACTCGCTCACTTGCCGTTCGCGGTGAGCGAGGCGTTGAACGAGCGCATCGATCCCGGATCGATCGTGTGGCTGGCAGCGAGCATAGAAGACTGGGAAAAAACGACGAAGTCCGGGTGGTTCAAACTGGCGCAAACCTTTCTCGGAGGTGTCACTCCGGATGTCCTCGATCGGCTCAAGTCGCTACGCGCGGTCGCCATCGGCACGCAACTGGACGGGGAGGCAAAAGCCCAGGCGGCGTTCCACTGTCACGACGCGGCCTCTGCGAAGGCGCTGCGCTCGGTGGTCGTCGGTCCGGGAGATGCCGAGCCGCCCGGCGTGAAAGCCAAGCTGGCGGGTGAGTGGCTAACGGTGCAGTGGACGGGGAACCTCGAAGCGGTGCTACGGACTCTGGCGCGCTGAGAGAGCGGTTTACGTTTCGCGCGCGAACCGTAAACAAGCACCGTTGCCCTCCACGATATTCATCGAGTCTCGCGCCATGTCCGACTGGCATCTTGCTCGCGGTTTTCGCTTCGCCGGCTTGCACTGCGGCATCCGTCCCGACCGCACCGACCTCGCCTTATTCGTCAGCGACGTTCCGGCCGCGGCGGCAGGTGTATTCACGCAGAACCGCGTCCGCGCCGCCCCCGTGCGCATCTGTCAGGAGCGACTCCCCGCGGCCGACGTGCGCGGCATCGTCGTTTGCTCCGGCAACGCCAACGCCTGCACCGGTCAGCGCGGCCTCGACGACGCCCGGCGCATGACAGCCGTCGCAGCCGAGGCGCTCGGCTGTCGTGCCGAACAAATGCTCGTCTGCTCGACCGGCGTCATCGGCCGTCATTTGCCCATGCCAGAGGTGGAGCGCGGCATTCGCGCCGGCGTCCCGCAGCTGGCTGCCAGCGGCTCCGCCCTTGATGCCGCCGCCCGCGCGATCCTCACGACGGACACGCGCATCAAGGTCTACACGCGCGCGCTGGTGCTGGACGGCGTCGAGGTGCGCTTGACCGGCCTCGCCAAGGGGGCGGCGATG
>JBBQPD010000736.1:0-3907 GCA_038331535.1 Gemmatales bacterium
GGAGCGCTTCTGCAAGCGCTCCCTCACGGTCGCGGCTCGTTTGAAAACACGCACGGCGTTAGCGGCCGTACCAGTAGGCGGGCATGGCGTAGTTGCCGTAACCGGCCTGGGGATAGTAGCCGACCTGCTGCGCCTGCGGCGCGGCCATTTGCGGCGCATACGCGGGGGCGGCCTGCGGGTATGCGCCGTAGGCCGGCGCGCAATAGCCGTAATCCGCCGCGGGGTAGCCGTACGACACGCCGGGGTAGCCGGGGTAGCCGCCCATGCCGCAGTAGGCCGGCGCGAAGCCTCCGCCATAGCACGAACCGCAGCCGCTCCACGTGCAGCTGAAGTTGACGCCGACGCTCACGTTGGCGCTGAAGCCGAAGCCGCCGGCGTTGGCCTGCGGCGCGGGGACGGCGAGAAAGGACAGGGCCAGAACGGCCGACAGGACGAGCTTTTTCATGACAGGGTTCCTCGTTGCGCTGTTCCCGCTCCGGCCGCTCCTCTCAGCGAGAACGACCCTGTCGGGCACAAACAAGCATTTCCCACAGCCGCGGCGGCCGCACCGAGAATTGGCCGCGTTGAGGCAGAATGAGCGGGTCGCGCGGCGGAATCGGCCGCGCCGACGAATCGCCGGGAGAAACGAGTGTTTTCGATTCAAGTCGGCAAAGGGCTACGCCGGAAGCGTTTGGTACAAACGACACGTCCGGCCGACACTTGAGCGAAAAGGGCGAAAGCGGGCCATGTTGCTATTGACATCGCGCGGGCGACGCTCACTTGCCGAACAATTTGGACAGGGCGACGTGGACCTCCTTGGTGTCGCCGCCCTTGAGAATGGCGGCGTTGGCCTTGTCGAGCAGGTGCCGCTCCAGCGACGGGTGCCACTGTTTCACGCTCGCCCGCGCCGCCTCGCCGATGAGTTTCGCCGCGGAGCCGCCCAGGCCGGCGACGTGTTCGACGACCAAATCTTCGTAACGAAAGTCGGACTTCACCACGCGTAGGCGGAACACCACGTCGGGCAGTCCTTTTCCCTTCGGTTCCAGCCGTGAGGTCGCCTCGCACTGAAGCGTCAGCGCGACGCGCATGCGGGCGCGAACGCTACTGCTATACAAGCGCGTGCCTTCGTCCCACTCCTGGCGTTCGTACTCGACGTCCGTGTTGAGGCTGAGGAAGGCGGTGAAGGTCATTCGGCCGGCTTCGGGTTGTTGCAGGTCGCGCAGCTGCATCACGAGCGAATCGCCGTTGCCGGGCGAGGTGACGCGCACGCGCCACCACGAGCCGTGGTTCTTCGGCTTGTACTGCACCTCCGGATGGACCTTGAGACCCTTGCCGCGCCAGGTGATGCCGTTGGCCACATCCTTCTGACCGCCCCAGTGTTTCGCGTCGTCCAGCAGCGGATTCGGCAGGAATTGCACGACGAGGCCGCGCAGGTTCGACGACAGCTCGGCGACCGGCACGTCCGCCGCGCGGCCGCGTCCGGGCAGGAGGACCAGGAGCGCGAACACCGCGCCGCTGCGAAACCGTTTCATGATTCAACTCCTACCGTGCAACGGACAACGTGTTTTACGCTTCTGCTTGCGCGCCGCGCGAAACGTAAACAACGCAATCGGTACATTTGTCCCCAGCTCGTCGCCACATTCTGCACAAACCCTACCATCGGCATGCAGTTCAGGACCGGCGCTGTCCGAAGAATATGCACAGGCCGACGAACCGTTTCAATCCGGACGGTCGAAAGGTGCGGGGCGTGATAGCGGAGGCGTTTTGTCATGCGGACCCAACGGCGAGGGATGCGCAACCTGGGTAGCTGGCTGCTGGCGGCGTCCGTGCTGAGCGGCGGCTGCCTGTCGATCTGCCACCCCACCGGCGAGCCGTCGCGCGCGCAGATCGGCGCGTGCGGACTCATGCCGCCGACCTGTCGCAATCACGTGTACATCTTTCTCGTCAACGGCGTCGATCCCCTCTGCTACGGCAACCTGGCCGGTCTGCGCGACTACGTGCAGTCGCTGGGGTTCATCAAAACGTACTACGGCCAACTGTACCACGGCGGCACGTTTGCCAAGGAAATCTGTCGCCTGCACTCCGAAGACGCGGAGGCGCGTTTCGTCCTGATCGGCTTCAACCACGGGGCCGGCAAGGCGCACGACCTTGCCCATGCGGTACATAGCGCCGGCGTTCACGTCGATCTGCTCGTCTATCTCGACGGCAGCTCGGTCGAGACGAAGCCGGAGAACGTCGGCCGGCTCGTCAACATCAAGACGAAGGAGCGTTCCGAAGAGCCCATGCTCGACGACGCGGTAAACATCACGTACACGGACGCCTGGTACTTCGCCGCGCCGTCGCATCGCTACACGCTGGAGCTGATGGCCCAGGAATTGACAGCCGTGGCCGGCATGGTCCCGACCGTCGATCCCCACACGGCGCCGCCTGGGGAGAAGACCCCCGCCAAGACGATGCCGCGAGCGGAGGCGCGCGACGACTGGGACTTCCTGAAGCCGCGCTCGCCCTACGGCGAGGCGCCGTCGCCGCAGTCCCAACCGAAGCCGAAGCAACCCGCGCCGCCGCTGTCCTCGGTCGGCAAGATTTGAGCGTATCGGTTTCGACGATAATACCGTGTTGCGCGAATCTTCCGATTGGCGTGGGCCCTTTTCGTGGGCTACAATCCAAGAGAGTTGCCTCGAAGGCTTCTCGACCGGGTTGTCCGACCTTGCCTCTAGCCTGGATTATTCACCGCAGAGGACGCAGAGGAACGCAGAGGTAAAATCAGCAAGAGGTTCAGGCGAACTATCGGGACTCACTGCGTCCCGATAGTACAGAGGGACCAGGCTTTTGCAACGCTATTGACCATTTTCGCTTTCGTTTTCCTCTGCGATCCTCTGCGTCCTCTGCGGTGAATAATTTGGGCTAGTCGGCCGTGCGACGGGAACAAGCATGGAGAAAGCGACCGAAACCTGGGTGACCGCGCCCGAACGGCTCGTGTCCACGACGCGCCGGGACGCCTGCGTCGTGCATATTTATCCGACCGGCCCCGGCATGGGGTCGCGCTACGCCCTTAGCGATACGCCGATGGTGCTGGGCCGCGGCAACGACTGCGACATCCGCATCAACGACCACTCGGTTTCGCGCCGCCATGCCCGCATTCAGCCTGGCGCCGACGGCTACCACGCGGTGGACCTTCAGAGCACCAACGGCACGTTCGTCAACGACGTGCCTGCCTCCATTTGCCGGCTGAAAGACGGCGACTACCTGCGCGTCGGCAATTGCATCTACCGCTTTCTGGCCGGCGGCAACGTCGAGGCGGAGTATCACGAAGAAATCTACCGGCTCACGATCATCGACGGTCTGACCGACATTCACAACAAGCGCTACCTGCTGGAGTTCCTCGACCGCGAGCTGGCCCGTTCCGCCCGTTACCAGCGGCCCCTGGCGCTGGCCATGTTCGACCTCGACCGCTTCAAGAGCATCAACGATGAAATGGGTCATCTCGGCGGCGACTTCACGCTCCGCGAAATCGCCGCGTGCGTCAAAGGCAGCATCCGCAAGGAGGAGTTGTTCGCCCGTTACGGCGGCGAGGAGTTCGTCGTCGTCCTGCCGGAGACGACCGACGACGGCGCCCTCGTGGTCGCCGAACGAATGCGCGTCCTGGTGGAGAAGCATCTGTTCCAGTACGAAGGCAAGACCTTTCCGGTGACGATCAGCGTCGGCGTGGCGACGACCAACGGCGACGAGGCGCTGACGCCGAACGAGCTGATCCGCCAGGCCGACGAGAAACTCTACCAGGCCAAGAACCTGGGGCGCAACAAGGTTGTCATGTGATGCCACTCCCGATTGCCGCTTGCGGCTTAGCGGTCCGACGCCGCTAAGCCGCAAGCGGCAACTGCGACACGATATCCCTCTCGCTCCCGCCCCCCCTTCTCGCTAGAATCCG
>JBBQPD010000737.1:0-3893 GCA_038331535.1 Gemmatales bacterium
CGGCACGTCGATCATCGGCAGCAGCATGGCCCGCCAGTCCTGGAGGAAGATCAGCACCACCAGCCCGACGAGCGCGACCGCTTCGAGCAGGGTCACGAACACGTCCATGACCGACTCGCGGATGAACGGCGTGGTGTCGTAGCCGATCTTGTAATCCACGCCGTCGGGGAAGCGCTCCTTCAGCTCTTCCATCTTGGCGCGCACGCGGTCGCCGACTTCGAGGGCGTTGGTGCCGGGGAGCTGGTAGACGCTGAGTCCGACCGAGGGAGAGCCGTCGAAGGTGCAAGCCTGGTTGTAATTCTGCGCGCCCAGCTCGACGCGGGCCACGTCGCGTAGGCGCACGATGCTGACCGAGGGCCGATCGGTGCCGCGGCCGAGCGCCGTGCCGCTGACCACGTCGCGAGTATTGGCCGCGCTGTTGATCGACAGCCCGCTGATCGAGCCGTCGTCGGTCGGCGGCGGAGCGGAGCCAGTGGTTCCTCAGCCCGTTGTCCCGCCGCCGCTGGTCGTGACGCCGCCCGTGGTGCCGCCGCCGCTGGTCGTGACGCCGCTGGTTTGCCCGGTGGTGTCGGTGGACTTGCTGCTCGTGGAATTGCCGCTGGTCATGCCGCCGTCCATGGCGGACGCTGTCGCACCGCCTGTCGGCGCGGACGACCGCGCCGCCGTCGGGCGCGCGGGAAAGCGGCTCTCGCCGACCTTGACGATGATCGCGCCGAACTCCTCCGGTTTGGTGAGCCGGCCCAGAGTTGCGATCGGCAGCTGGAAGGCCTGGACGCTGAAGGAAGGCGGCTTGCCGATCTGGCCGGCGGGCGCGTCCAGGTTCTGATTGCGGATCGCGGCAGCCACGTCGAGCGGCGTCATGCTCCGCGCGGCCAGTTTTTGCGGGTCGAGCCAGGCGCGAATGCTGTAATCGCGCAGACCCTGGTAAGTGATGTCCGAAACCCCTTCCACGCGGAGCAGCTCGTCCTTGATGTTGATCGTGGCGAAGTTGCTCAGAAAGAGGTCGTCGTAGCGGCCGTCCGGCGAGAACAGGTTCACGATCATCAGCATGTCGGGCGTCTTCTTGCGGATCGTGATGCCCTGGTTCTGCACCTGGGTCGGCAGCTGTTGCATGGCGAGGGCCACGCGGTTCTGCACCTTGACGAGGGCCGTCTTCACGTCGGTGCCCACGTCGAAGGTCACCGTCAGCGAGTAGGTGCCGTCGTTGCCCATCTGGGCGGACATGTAGAGCATGCCCTCGACGCCGTTGACCTGCTGCTCGATCGGCGCCGCCACCGTGTCGGCCACCACCTGGGCACTGGCCCCAGGATAGCTGATCGACACCACCACGCCCGGCGGCGTGATGCGCGGATACTGGGCGACCGGCAACGACGACAGCGCGATCCCGCCGATGAGCGTGATGACGATGGACAGCACGGTCGCGAAGATCGGCCGGTCGATGAAGAAGCGCGAGATCATGATCCCTCGCCTGAATGGCATTCGGCAAGCGATTGGAACAACTGAGACGAGGGGCACACCTATTGCGACACGGACTGGCGCTGCTGCTTTGGCTAAAAGCTGATAGCTCTCAGCCGATCCCTCCAACTCCTGAGCGCAGGCAGGACGTTTCATCGTACCTATTGTGACACGGACTGGCGCCGCTGCTTTGGCTAAAAGCTGATAGCTATTAGCTGATAGCTCTCAGCCGATCCCTCCAACTCCTGAGCGCAGGCAGGACGTTTCATCGTACCGCCAACCCTTCCAATTTTTCTGAACACTCTCAAAGTCGTTCGCCTCCGCGCCTCACTTCTTCGGTTCCGCGGCCTTCGGCGCTTCTCCCTCGACGGGTTGGTTGAGTGCCGGCATCGCCTTGAGCCGCTCGGGCTGGACTTCCATGCGCGGGCGGACCTGTTGCAGCGCGCCGACGACGACCCAATCGTCCGGCTTCACGCCTTCGCCCGGCTTCTCGCCGCGCACCACGCGCAGGCCGTTGGCTTGCAGCGCACCCGTCGAAATCTTGCGCGTCTGCACCTTGTTGTCGGCGTCGAGAACGTAGACGTATTTCTGCCCCTGGTCCGACTGGATGGCGCGATCGATGACCAGTAGCTCCTCGTGCGGTTGGCCGATCGGCAGCCAGATGCGCACGAACATGCCGGGCGACATCCGCCGAATGCCCCGCGCCGATTTCGGGTTGGCGAAGATGCCGCGCATCGAGATGCTGCCCGTCGTCGGATTGAGCTGATTGTTGACGAAGTTGATGCGCCCCTCGTGCAGGTAGTCGTCCTCGCCCGGCAACGCCATGCGCACGGGCAGTACGCCGTCCTGCGGCCGCTGAATCGTCCCCTCGTCGATCGCTTTTTTGATGCGCATGTAGGTCGCGTCGTCCATGTCGAAGTAGGCGTACATGGGATCGAGGGAGACGACGGTCGTCAACAGCGTCGAGTCCTGGATGACGACGTTGCCGGCGGTCAGGTAATAGCGGCTGACCTGGCCGTCGATCGGCGACGTGACCCGGGTGTAGCTGAGGTTCAGTTTGTACAGTTCCGTGCTCGCCTGAAACGCCTTGACGCGGGCGATCGCCTCGTCCACGGCGGCCTGGTCCTGATCGAGCTGCTGCTGGCTGACGCCGCCGCGCACCGTGCTGGCGATCGCCCGGTCGCGTTCCAGGGTCGTGCGCGCGAGCTGGAGCGAGGCTTCGTTGAGATTGACCTGACTTTTGGCTTGATCGTACTGAGCCTGGTAAGGCCGCGGATCGATCTCAAAGAGCAGGCTCCCCTCCTGACCCTGTCCCGGAGAGAGAGCCGCCGCGGCCAAAAATGCCCCCTGACCCATCGGCACCGCCATCATGCCGAGCAGGCGCACGGCGTCGGCCATGCGGTCGTCGCCCCGGACTTCACTCCCTTCGCGGAAAGGCATTCGCACCAGGTAGCCGGTGACGCGGGCGCGGATGTCCACCGACTGGACCGCGTCGGTTCGGCCCGTGAACTCGACGTAGTCGGTCACTTCGCCGCTGCGCGGATGGCTGACGGGAATCACCGGCACCTCGGTCGTCGGAGCGGGAGCCTGTTTCCGCTCGCAACCGCCCGAAGCCGCCAGGAACAAACCGGTGAGCAACAACACGCGCGAGTGATTGAACATACGGTCTCCGCAAGGAGGCGACGACGCATCGAGAGTTGATGAGCCTGTCCGAAAAACGGACTCCGGCAAGCCCGATTCTATTCGACCCGAAGTTGGTTGCAACGCACACTCTCACCCGTATCGGCGTCCGTTGCCCGACCCAAGTCGCGATCTTCCGCGCGCCACGCCGTCAGCGCGAGCAGTCCATAGGCCAGGGCGCAGACCCACTGAATCGTGCTGACATGCAGGTACCAGCGGTGCCAGCCGGCGAACGAACCGCGGTCGAGAATGCGAAAGGCAGCGGGTTCGAGGAAGCCGTCCATGCGCGGATGCATCCAGACCAGTACGCCGAGCGTCAGCCCCATGCCGGCCCAGGCGGACCAGCGCAAGCGCCGCCGGCGCGCGGACCGGTCCCGCGAATAGGCCGCGTCCCAGGCGAGCACCGGCAGGGCGATGGCCCCGGCGAGATTGAGAAAGTTGGTGACGCGACGGGTAACAAAACCTTGCAGGCGGTGAGAGCCGAGCACGTCCTGGCCGACGTGAACGACCACGGCCGCGTAGAAGGTGAACCCTCCCGTCCAGAACAGCATCACCGCCAACACGCACACGCGCCGTACCAGTGCCATGATGCCCACCCGCTCCCTTCGCCTGTCGCTCACTTTCGAGGCAGTCCGTTCTCCTGTCATGTTACTTCTTTGGCAGGTATTGTTTGCTACGAGCCGCGACCGTCAGGGAGCGTTGTCAGTAGCGCTCCCTGACGGTCGCGGCTCGTAAAAGCCTCTGCGGCAGGTATTCTT
>JBBQPD010000738.1:0-3891 GCA_038331535.1 Gemmatales bacterium
CCGTAATCGCAAAAGAACGGCGGCTGCATCCACACCGACTCCCCACCCTTCCCGAAGAGTTCCCTCAGGATCCGGCGGCGAGCCTCCTGGTCTTTCTCACGGGTCGCATTCAAGCTCTGGCACAGGTCTCTGGCACGTTCCCTGCCCTGAACCAACTCGGCGTCGAAGGGATCGTAGAGTTCTCCCGCCAGCATCTTTTCTTTTTCATTGTGCATCGAATCCTCCTCACGGGGATACCGTTGGCCGCCGCCACAATGGGAGCCGTCCTGACGGTATCGCGATTTGGCTCTCTCCCTCACTTCCCCAGCAGCTTGACCTCGATCCCGTATCGGGGTGCGACGGCGAGCAGCTTGTCAATTTCTTCCTTCCTGGGAGGTGGAGCAGTCGTGGCTCCCTCGGCAAGCGGAACGCCAACCTCGAAGAACATTTGCTCCAGACCGGCAGGGGCGACGGAAATCAGCATCCGAGCCGGGCGATCCGTTTCGTTCTTGAACGAGTGCGGCGTGCCGGCCGGCATATTGGCGAACATTCCTGCGCCGGCCACGATCCGTTCCTCACCGATGTGGAACGCGATCTCGCCTTCGAGGACGTAGAAGCCCTCTTCCTCCCTGCTGTGGACGTGCGGAGGAGGTCCGCCGCCCGGCGGCACAATGGCTTCCCACATGGCGTACTTGCCATTGGTGTCCTCGCCGGTCGCCAGGAACCGGTACACGTCGCCGACCACGGCGATGGTGCGCCCTTCGGCGGGCTTGCGGATCGTCGGATTCATTTGTCTCTCGCTCCTTTCATTTTACCGGTAAACTTCGCGAGTGAGGCGGTGATGAAGGGTGGTGTCAGAACCGTGAGGCATGAACGCCTCGTCTTCATTTTACCGGGCGCAAGCGCGGCAGCGGCAGAGACCAGAGTTTGACAGTCCTGTCGCGGCTGCTCGACGCCAACAGCTTGCCATCGGGGGACACCGACAGGGCCAGCACCGCCTCTGTATGCGCGTCGAGTATCCCCTTCTCCGCAGCGCCGGCCACGTCCCACAACCGCAGCTTGCCGTCCTCCATTCCTGCCGCCACCGTCGTGCCGAGGGGCAGGAAAACCAGCGAATACACTCCCCTTCCTGGCGCGGCGCCTGTGGCCTGGAGCCGGCCAGTATCCACCTGCCACAACCGCATTCCCCCACCGGCGCTCCCCGTGGCCAGGAGCTTGCCGTCCGGAGAGAACGCCAGCGCCAGGACGTCATGGTCGTGCCTGTCCAGCTCGTGGTGGAGTTGCCCCGTCGCCACCTTCCACAGTTTCACCTGCTCCTCCTGCGGTCTGACAGGCTTTTCCTGAACAGCGGCCCCACTGCCCGAGGCCAACAGCAGGCCGTCGGGGCTGAAGGCCAGGGCCAGCGTCTGCCCGCGATTCGCCGCCAGCAGGGTCCGCGCTTGCCTCGTCGCAATGTCCCACAAATATACGGTCCCGTCGTTACTTCCCGCAGCCAGTGCCTTGCCGTCCGAGCTGAACACCAGCACTTGAATGCGCCCTCGTTGGCCCTCCAACTGGGCCAGCAACTCACCCGTCTCCACGTCCAACAACTTGACCGTCCCCGAGGAATCGCCGCGGGCAAGGAGGTGTCCGTCCGCACTGACGGCCATCACCTGGACCAGCGGATCCCCGCGCGGTCCGGCGGCAGGAAGCATCTGTCCCGTCACCCGGTCCCAGCGGCGCAGGATGCCGTTGGGGAGTCCGCCCACCAGAGTCGCGCCGCCGGACAGGAACGCGAGCGGCTGGATCGGCTCGGTATGACCCCTCAGCACGGCCAGTTCCGCCTCGTGCCGGGGCCAAAGCTTCACCGTCAAATCGTAACTGCTCGACAGCAAGGCCCGGTCATCGGGGGTGAAGGACAGAGAGGAGATGACGTTGCCGTGTCCCTTGAGGACCGCGTGCTGCTGGGCGCCGCCCTGCGACTGGACGGCCCACAACGTCACGATTCCCTCGGTGGTCCCCACAGCCAGGGTCCGGTCGTCCGCAGTCAGGGCAGCCGCGGTCGCCAGGCCGGTTCCCTCGCCAAGGAGTTGCTCCTCGCCCGTGCGCGGATCGTACCGTTTCAGGCGGTGGCCGATCCGTCCCGCGAGAGTGATCGGCATCACCAGGAGCAGCGTTTGCCCATCGCGAGTGAAGACCGCCTGGTTGACCTTGTCAGATGGCTGGCGCGCGGCCGGCTGCTTCTGGAGAGTATGAAGGTCCCACAGTTCCAACCTCCCCGCGTTGCCGCAGCCCATCAGCGTCCGGCCGTCCTGGGAGACGGCCAGCGAGCTGACCGCATTCTCGTGTTGAAGCGTGGCCCGCAAGCGCCGGCCGGCCACGTCCCACACCTTGATGGTCCGGTCGAAACTGCCCGAGAGAAGCGTCTGCCCGTCCGGCGTGAAGGCGACGCAGTTGATGAAGTTCGAGTGCTCCCCGAGCACGGCCAGGACTTTCTCCCGACGCCGGTCCCACAACAGCACTCGCCGGTCGTAGCCGGCCGAGGCGATCAGCAGGCCATCGGGCGAGAGGGCGACGGAGCAGACCCGCGCGCCGTGTCCGCGCAGGACCGTACGGACCTTGTCCTCGCCCAGGTCCCAGAGGCGCAACGTGCCGTCGTAACTGGCCGAGACCACAGTCCGCCCATCGAGGGCGCAGGCAGAGGCCGTCACATAATCGCTGTGGCCGCGGAAGGTGATCGCATCCGGTCGCACGTCCGTGGCCCGCAGGTAGATCTCTCCCCCCTCGCCGGCCGAGGCCAGCGTCGAGCCGTCGGGGGAGAACGCCAGCCCGAACAGGCGCGTGGATTTCCCCCGCAGGAGCAGGCGTTCCTTCCGCGCGCCGACGTCCCACAGTTTCACCATGTTGTCCTCGCCGCCGGTGGCCAGGGTGAGGCCGTCGGGGCTGAACGCCAGCGGGCGTACACTGTTGACGTGGCCCAGGGTGGCGGATTCGGTTCGTTCCGCCACGTCCCACAGTTTGGCCGTCCTGTCGAGGCTCCCGGAAGCGAGCGTCCGGCCATCGGGGCTGAAGGCCAGCGAACAGACCCAGCTCGTGTGGCCCTTGAGGGTGGCGCGTTCCTGCCCCGTGCTCACGTCCCACAGTTTGATGAGCATGTCGCCCCCGCCGCTGGCCAGCAGCTTGCCGTCGGGCGACAGGGCCACCGCCCGGATGTGCTGGCTGTGGCCGCGGATCGTGCGCAGCTCGCGCCGGGCTGGCAAATCCCACACCTTGATCTCGCCGCCGCTCGAATTGCCGCTGCACGAGACCAGGAGCTTGCCGTCCTTGCTGCACGCCAGGCAGAAAACTTCCGCGACGTGTCGAGGGAGCACAGCCAACTCCTTGCCTGCGGCAATGTCCCAGAGCCGGATCTCGCCCGAGCGGTTGCCCGTGGCCAGCAGCCGGCCGTCGCTGCTGAACGCCAGGGTGAGGATTTCCTCCTGCGGTCCCTGGAGGAGTCCCCGTTCGCGGCCGCCGTTTGGCGTTGGGACGTTCCAGAGCCGCACTACCCCGAATTGGTGGGCCGAAGCCAGTGTTTTGCCGTCCGGACTGTAGGCGAGGGCGTTGGTCTGGCCGAGAACGTGCAGCGTTCTCTGCTCCCGGTCGCAAAGACGATAGAGGACGCCCCAGGCAAAGTCGCGCAGGTCGAGCGGGCAGGCGCTGGTGTCCTCGAGCATCACCTGGGCCTGGGCCGGGTCGCGCTCCAGGAGTACCGCTGCTCCCCACAGTTGCGTGGTGCAGCTCGTCTGACGCAGGCGCTCGAACTGGGTACGCAAGCGGGCCTCGCCTTGCTCGGCCCGCGTACGCAGGGCCAGAGCGATCTGAGTCTGCCCCACCGCCTCTTCCTCCGCCGCCACAGCCAGGTTGCGTTCCACGCGCAGTTTCTCGGCAAAG
>JBBQPD010000739.1:0-3890 GCA_038331535.1 Gemmatales bacterium
TACTTCTAGGACTTGTATGCCCATGAATTCAACTTAATGGACCAGGCCATCCTGTTCAAGGGAACCATCGGCCGAACACTCTCGACAGCCTCGTAAACGCTGCGCTTCACGACCTCACTCGTACCCTGGTTTTGTAACGCACTCGATCTCGTCGTGCATGTTCATGGGCTGCACGGTCCAGTCACCGATGCCGCTCGGCGGGTTATCCCAGATCTTGCCGTGGGCTATCTACTGGCTGTTACGTTCCGCGCGTCACGAGGGTTCGGCCCGGTAGTTTGGGCGCGTGCCCCAGTTGAGTTTTTCGCGCAGCGTTTGGTAGTGGCTGCGGCCCGGCACCTTGACCAGGCCGAACGTCACCGGCGCGCGCCGAACCGTCACGCGATGACGGTCCGTCAGCGGGATCATCTCCTGGCCGTCGATGACCACCATCGTGCCGTTGGGATTACTGCGGCGGACGGCGATAGTGTACACCTTGTCGGCGGAATCGACCACGGGCCGGCTCGTCAGCGAGTGCGGGCAAATCGGCGTCAAAACGAAGGCATCCAGCTCCTGTCCGAGGATCGGCCCGCCGGCCGAGAGGCTATGTGCCGTCGAGCCGACGGGCGTGCTGACGATCAGGCCGTCGCCGCTGTAATCGGACACCTTCTCGCCGTCGATGATTAGCTCCAGGTCGATCATGTGAAACGGCGGTCCGGTCTGAATGGCGACCTCGTTGAGTCCCAGGCAGCGCCGCTCGCCGTCTGGTCCTTCGACCGCGCATTCAAACATCAGGTGCTGAGTGACGCGAAATTCCTTGTTGATGACGCAGGAGAAACAGGAGCGGAGCTGTTCGGGCGTCAGGTCGGCGAGGAAACCGAGCCGGCCGAGGTTGACGCCGAGCACGGGCGTCTGCTTGTAGCCCATCTGCCGGGCGACGCGCAGGATGGAGCCGTCGCCGCCGAGGACGAGCGCGAGGTCGGCGTCGTAGGCGGCGAGGTCGATGGACTGGTCGAGGTCTTCGACGACGATCTCACAGTGTTCGCGCAGGAAGGGGCGTAACCGATCCGCCTCCTCGCGCACGCCGGCCCGCCGGCCATAGCCCAGGACAAAGATGCGCATGGCGAGTGGATCTCTCCAAACGAGCCGAGACCGTCCGGGAGCGCTTGCCACAGCGCCCGGACGGTCGCGGCTCGTGTTGTGCGTCAGCTCACGATCCCTTGTACACCGACGCGACGGCAGACGGCACGTCGGGCTGCACCTCGAACACCACTTGCGTCGAACCGCCGCTGCTGATCAGCCGCGTCTGCTCGAAAATCTCGCGAATGTCCGGGTGCAGGTTA
This sequence comes from Gemmatales bacterium, assembly GCA_038331535.1. GTDB lineage: Bacteria > Planctomycetota > Planctomycetia > Gemmatales > Gemmataceae > JBBQPD01. The sequence goes on from JBBQPD010000739.1 coordinate 1,320, forward strand.
CACAGGATCAGCCGGCCGCTCTTCTGGAGCAGATAGCGATTCAGGCTCAACAGCGGCCGAATGCCCGTGCTGACGAGAAAGGTCACCGCCTGGAAATCCAGCACGACATAGACGGCCCCGGTCTGCGTGGCGACGGCCAGGAACTCGTCGCGCAACGCGTCGGACAGGATGTCGCCGCGAATCTGGGCTTCCGTGACCTTCACGACGATGAGGGGACAGATCATGTGCTTGAAGGGTTTATCCGACATGGCGTACTCGTTTCCAGGGCCGATGGAATCGCTGATGCCTCCTAGCTTACAAAACGAGTGTGCGGAACACCATCAAGAAATCGGCTGCGGGACGCGCCGGCGCGCAGGAAGGGTCTTGATCGCAAGACGCCCGATCGGCACAATAGCGGGAGACCTTTTGCCGTCGTGAGCCGTGTGCGTTACGATTTCACAAGCCAACATCCCTCCGGACGACGGCAAGGGGAGGGACGGATCCGTGGGCAACGAAGTCATCTGTACCTGGTTGGGGCTGAGTTCGGCAGAATGGCCCCCCGACCACTATCGCCTCCTCGGGCTGCAACCCGGCGAGAGCGATCCGCAGCTGATCGAACAACACGTTCATCAGCGCCTGGACTCGGTGCGCTGTTACCAGATGCGCCATCCCGAACAGGCTACCGAGGCCATGAACCGGCTGGCGCAGGCGTTCGTATGCCTGACCGAACCCGCCGCCAAGGAGCGCTACGACGCCGGCCTTCGAGGCGTCTCTCTCCCGCGCTCGACCAAGACGCCGACCATGCACGACATGCCGGTCCTCGATCCGGAAGCGTTCGCGCCGCCGGTGGTCAACGGCCGGAAGTCGTCGCCGAACCTGGTGCTGCCGCCGCCGCTGCCTGACGTGCCCCCCGTGTTTGAGCCGCCCCTGGCGATTGAGATGCCGCCGGTGCGGGAGGCCGGTTCAACACCGCTGCCGGAGAAAATTCTCCCACCGCGGCCCGCCCCTCCACCACCAGCCCCGCCGGCTGAAAAAGTCTGCCCCATCCTCGAAGTCGCCCGGTCGGCGCGGGCGCGGCGCGGCCTCGGCTCTCGTCGCGCTCTGTTCCGCCGCATTCGCCAAACGCGCGAATTCTTCGAGACCTGGATGCGTGCGGGCAAATACCTCGGGACGATGAAACGCCGCACCACCATCAAAGGGTCGGAGGCGGAAGAACTGGCCGAGCTGTTCGCCGACATCCTGCGCCTGAGAAAGCGTTTCCCGCGCATCCTCGGCGAAGCGGGTCAGCCGGGCTGCCTGGTGCTGAGCCTGGCCCGTCAGGACGCGGTCGAGACGTTTCGCACCCTCGAAGCGAGTCAGCGCGGCGCCCTGCGCCGCGACTGGCAGGCGGGGCACGACCTCCTGCTTGCGCATCGCGACTTCCTGCGCGAACAGGCTGCCGAGCTGCGACGGATGACCCGCAAGCAGCGCTTCGGGCGTGCCGTGCGGTCCTTCTTCACCGACGATCCGGGGGCGCTATTTCTCCTGCTCGCGCTGGCGGCGCTCAACGGCTTCCTGTGGTGGAGCTGGTTTGGCCGGGGGCGCTAAACGTGGGACGGCCGCGCGAAACGTAAACACGAACGACGGCCCGCACAATCGGCGCGACCGGCATCCTCCCTCTCAACTTTCCCGACCAGCCTTATCGGCCCTTCTTTCCACGTTGACAGGCCGTTGTCACGACAGCTATGGTTTATGGGGGGAGTATTGCAATGGGGCCGGTTCGTCCGGCCCATGCGGTCGTACCTTGTCGGAAAGAAGTGTCGTCATGTCCGCCACTGCCACGCTGCTCCGGCCGGAGGAACTGGCCCAGGACCTGTTCGACGTGATCGCGCAGTTCTGCCTGGCCGCTCCGCGCGGCCGACGGCAGGACCGCGATTTGAAAGAGATGGAGTTCCTCACGCTGTCGCTGTTGCGCCGCCGCGAGTCGCTCATCGTCGGCGACATCCAGCGCTCGCTCGGCGTCCTGCCGGCGCAAATGTCGCGCGTCATCCGCTCTCTAGAGGGGCGCGCTCAGCCCTTGATCGTCTGCCGCATTAACCCGCGCGACAAGCGCAAGATCGACGTGGCTCTGACGCCGGCCGGCTTGCAAGCTTGCCAGGACTATCAGGACGCCCGCCTGCACCACATCGCCGACCTGCTGTCGCGGTTGAAGGAAGAAAACCTCGAAGACCTGCACCGCCTGCTCGACCGGACACAGGAAATCCTCAAATCCACCGTGCATTGAGCGCACGGCTGCGCAGCTTCACGTCACAATTCACGGCCGGACGCAGGTGGATTACGGAGGGACATCACCGTAGCCACCTGCCCGCTTCGGCGTATCATACGGCCGTGGAAGCAGCGCGTGCTGCCTTCGATCGCGCCCAACCACCGCCGCGCCGAGGAATCCGCCATGCCGCGTTCGTTCCGCTGTGTTCTGTTTGTTGTGGCGTCGAGTCTGGTACCGTTTACGACGGACGCCGCGGACCCCAAACCCGAGGCGGCGATCGAGCTATTCAACGGCAAGGATCTTACCGGGTGGGGCTACAAATCGGGCGAGAAGTTCGACGGGAAAGT
>JBBQPD010000740.1:0-3884 GCA_038331535.1 Gemmatales bacterium
CCCGTCTGGGTGCGCGGGGATTGGTTCACGAGCCGCGCCCGACCGGGAGCGCGGGGAAGGGTTCACTAGCCGCGCCCGTCTGGGAGGGTGGGGAACGCTCCCTGCCGGTCGCGGCTCGTAAATAAGCTCTTATTCGCTCAGGCTCGACGGCGACCGCGCGACGTCGGTCGCGTTTCGATCCGCCAGCACTTCGCCCAACGCTTGCAACAGTTCCGCACGGCGTACCGGCTTGGCCACACGCGCCGCCACACCCAATCGGCGACAGAAGGCGTCGTCGCCTTTGCGGAAGGGAGCCGGCAAGAGCAACAGCACCGGCCCACACAGGCCGGGCTTCTTCACCAGTTGCGCGGCCACCTCGAAGCCGCTCAGACGCGGCATGCGGGCGTCGAGGAGCAGCGCGCTGAACGGGATTCCTCGGTCGTGTGCCTCTCGGATGGCGGCGAGCGCCTTCTCGCCGTTTTCTGCCGTGCGGACGCGTACGCCCCAGCTCGAGAGCAGTTCCTGCAGCACCAATCGCGTCGTCGCGTTGTCGTCGGCCACGAGGATCGAGCTGCCGTTCACGCCGGCTGGGACTTCCGACCTGGCCGAGCGAGCGCGTTCGGCTCCCTCCAGCGCGAGACGAAAAGACCAAACACGATCGTGGCCCGCGTGGTCTCGTTCTGACAGCGTACCGCCGAGTGCCTCGATAAAGCATGACGCCGATTCGTCCACGCGCGGCGGCTCCGCATCGCCAGACACCCGGCCGGAGCCGGTTACCTCGAAGAGCAGCGAGAGCGGTTCGGTAGCGACAGAGTGCGGACTGTCTGGGGTCCAGTCCTCGGCGAACGGAGCCGGCAGCGCGACGCCATTGGTGGGAGAGACGCCCATGACAACCTCGCCCTGCGCCATGACGCGGACCGCGTTGTTCACAAGCATCGTCAAGATCTGCAGCAGCCGGTCCGGGTCGCCGACGACTCGGTCGGGAACCGCGGGCGCGACGCGGCAGATCAACTCCAGCCCGGCGGAGTGGGCGCGCGGCCCGAGCGCCTGAGCCAAACCTTCCACCTCCGCGACGAGGTCGAATTCGATCCGGGAGGCGAGCGCGAACGAAGAAGCAAAGTTCGTGAGCGTCGCGTTCACTTCCCGTAAATCGGCGCTATGAAACATGAGCAATTCCTTCGGCGATCCTCGACGTTGCGGCGCCAGGCAACAAACCGTTCAACTGTAGCACACATTTCGCGCTCAGACGAAAAAACCGGTGCGCACGGCACAATCGGAAAAATCCTCTTGACGCCTCAGTCATAATGTCTTACTCTCTCTCTCAGACACTAAGTCTGAGGGGAAAGTCGATGGCACGCACTCCGCAAGACGTCACCGATGCCGAGCTTGCCGTACTGCAAATTCTGTGGGACGGCGGGGGGGCGACGATCCGCCAACTGACGGACGCGTTGTACCCCGGCGGGGCGACGGCCCAGTACGCCACCGTGCAGAAGCTGCTCGAACGGCTGGAGTCGAAGGCATTTGTCCGCCGCGATCGGGCCGGCGCCGCTCACAACTTTACGGCGGCGGTCGGACGCGACGCCCTCATCGGCCGTCGTCTCCAGGATGTCGCCGAGAAACTGTGCGGCGGCTCGCTCACGCCGCTGCTCACGCATCTCGTCCGGACCAAGCGCCTCAGCGAAAACGAGCGGCAAGAGTTGCGCGCCCTCATCGACGCTCTGGAACCGCGCGGCAAGAACAAGGGTGGGTCGCATTGAACAAGGAGCCGTCGATGGAGAACTTGCTGCACCTCGGCCTGAGTAACGCCGTGGCGACCGTCGCCCTCGCGCTGGGCGCCGCCGCGGCCACTTTCCTCATTCGCCGCCGGCCGGCGCTGATCCACGGCCTGTGGCTCCTCGTCCTCCTCAAGCTGTTTACGCCGCCGCTGGTGCGCCTGCCGGTGCCGTGGACGACGACCGCCGCGCCCGCGCCGGCCGAAGTCTCGGCGACGTGGCGAACCGTGAATGATCCGGCTGAAGGCGACGAAACGCCACCTCTCGCGCTCCTCCGCTTTCCCGAGGGGCTATTGCCGGCCGAAGGCGAGGCCGATCCCCTTGACCTCCTCGGTCCGCCGTCCGATGTTGTCGCAGCGCCGCCCGTCGGCTTCGAGGAGCCTGCGCCCGAGCTTGTCGTCGCTTCGGCCGCGCCGGCGCCTCCCGCTGCCGCGTCGCCGGACTGGTTCGTCGTCGCCGGCGTCGTCTGGGGCGCTGGCTCCCTCGCCTGGTTTCTGCTCGCCGCCGTGCGCGTGCAGCGCTTTCGTCGTCTGCTGAGCTTCGCCGTGCCGGCGCCGCCGGCATTGCGCGAACGGGCGGCCCGGCTGGCGCGGCGGCTTGGCCTGGCGCGCTGCCCGGTGGTGTTGCTGGTGCCGGGACGGCTGTCGCCGATGCTCTGGGCCGCCGGCGGAGTGCCGCGCCTGCTGGTGCCCGCCGCGCTGCTGGGCCAGGTGCGCGACGACCAGCTGGACACGCTGTTGCTGCACGAACTCGCTCACCTGCGCCGCCGCGACCACTGGGTGCGCGGTCTCGAATTCCTGGCGATGGGGCTGTACTGGTGGAACCCGGTCGTCTGGTGGGCGCGGCGCGAGCTGCGCGAGGCCGAGGAACAGTGCTGCGACGCCTGGGTGGTGTCGGTGCTGTCCGGCTCGCGCCGCGCCTACGCCGAGGCCCTTGTGGAAACGCTCGATTTTCTCTCTCAGGCCCCTACCGCGCCGCCGTTGCTGGCGAGCGGGATCGGCCATGTGTCCGACCTGAAAAGGAGACTCACCATGATTATGAGTGGGACGACGCCGCGGGCGCTGACCTGGCGCGGCGGCCTGACCGTGCTCGGCTTGACGGCCCTGTTGCCGCTGCTGCCGGCCTGGGTCCGGGCGGAAGAACCCGAAGGCCAGAGGAAGACGATCGAAATCCGCCTCAACCGCGTGGACGTGGAAGAGGGACCGGTGGCGGACGGCAAGGCCCAGTCCGATGCACAGAAACTAGAGGCCGAGCTGAAGCAGAAGGTGGCTGAGATCCGCGACCTGGAACGCCGGCTCAAGGAAGCTCAGCTGCGAGCGGAGAAGAAACCCGAGGGGCCGAGCAAGGGAACGGGTGGTGATGTGCGCATCTGGCGGGCGGAGGCTGTTGGCGCGGACAAGGGCGTCATTATCCTGCGCGGCGAGGGCCAGCACCCGGCCCCGATCGGCGCCACCCCGAAGGGCACCCTGTACGAGCTGGTGCCGGGTGAGAAAGGCACGCTGATCCTGCGCCCGGTCGCGCCGACGGCGCCCTTGAAAGTTGAGGGGCCGATTCGGTTCTCGATCGGTGGCGAAGCCAGGCCTGGCGCCACGCCGGCGGTCCCCGCGCCGCCGGCGCCGCCTGAGGTCAGGAAATGGCGGATGGTCGAACCGGGCGCCCAGACCGACGGCCGCACCCGCGACGTGGAGAAACGGCTCGACGCCATCATGAAGGAACTGGAGCAGCTGCGCAAAGAGATGAAGACGCCGCAGCCGGCGCCGAAACCAGGCTCGCCTTACGGCCCGGCGAAGCCCCAGGAGCAGGGCAAACTTGATCCGTTCCAAAAGGGAATTGTCTTGCAGACGGAAGACGGGAAGATCGTGGCAAAGTGGCAAGTCGAGACCGAGGACGCTGTTCTAAAGATGAGAGCGATCGAACAGCAGAAACAGGAAGCCGAAACCACGGTGGATGAACTCCGACGTAATCTGGAAAAAGTACGCGCGGTGGTCGCAGCGGATTCTCCCGAGCTGAAAGCGGCCGAGGACCGCCTGGCGACAGCCCGCAGCCGATTGGCACAAATCCATCGGAGCGCCCTGCAACTGACAGACAAAACGGAAAGCGAAAAGCGGTGGGACGCTGAGAACCAGGCTCGCG
>JBBQPD010000741.1:0-3882 GCA_038331535.1 Gemmatales bacterium
TGCGACCCAGGCGAACACGCTCATCATGCGTTGGGATGCGGTGGACGCACACATGGCGGCCAACCCGATCACGCTGGAATGGGCGGCGGACAAGCGTGGCCCGTGGCTGGTCATCGGCGAGCCGAACATGCCGAACAGCGGCCACTTCAACTGGCGTCTGCCTGCCGACGTGCCGCCGAGCGTCTACTTCCGCCTGACGGTGCGGGACTTAGCCGGCAACACCGCCGTCGCCGAGACCGAAAAGCCGGAGCTGGTCGACCTGACGATTCCGGACATCGGCCCGGTGAAACTGAATGACATCCCGCGCTAATACGTCCGTGTGAGGACAGCGACCCCCATTCGTGTTTACGTTACGCGCGAACCGTAAACACGAATGGGGGTCGCTGTCATTAGAATAGCACTGGTCTCCGCCTTATCTAAACGTCTCCGCACCAGGAACGATCGCCATGAGCAACCCTCAACCCGTCCGTATCGGCATCGTCACCGTGTCCGATCGTGCCAGCCGCGGCGAGTACCAGGATCTCGGCGGACCGGCCATCCGCGACTTACTCACCGAAATCCTCTCCTGCGAGTGGCAGGCCGTGCCGCGGGTGATCCCCGACGAACAGCCGCTCATCGAGACGACGCTGGAAGAGCTGTGCGATTCGGAGCGGTGCTGTCTCGTCGTCACGACCGGCGGCACCGGCCCAGCGCGACGCGACGTGACCCCCGAAGCGACCGAGGCGGTGTGCGACAAACTGCTCGATGGCTTCGGCGAGCTGATGCGCTCAGTCTCACTGAAGTTCGTGCCGACGGCGATCCTTTCTCGCCAAATCGCCGGTATCCGCGGCAAATCGCTGATCGTCAATTTGCCGCGGATACCGAGCGCTATCCGCGATTGTCTCCTGGCGGTGTTTCCCGCGATCCCGTACTGCATCGACCTGATCGAAGGGCCGTATCTGACGACGAACGAAGCGGTCGTGAAGGCGTTTCGGCCGAAAAGTTCATAACTCACCGCGGAGGACGCAGAGGAACGCAGAGGAAAATCAAATGGAAATCAATGAGGTAAGCGGTCAGTGTGTGGATGCGGCCATGAAAGTTCATACGGCACTGGGACCGGGCTTGCTGGAATCGGCGTATGAAGGTTGCCTGGCCTACGAGCTGCGCAAACGCGGCTTGCGAGTGGCCACACAGGTCGAGTTGCCTGTGGTCTACGAAAACGTCATTATCGACGTTGGTTATCGCATCGATGTTCTGGTCGAAGACCTGGTGATCCTGGAATTGAAATGCGTGGAGAAGCTCGCCCCGATTCACGAGGCTCAACTTATTTCCTATTTGAAATTGAGCGGGAAAAAGCTTGGCTTATTGATCAACTTCAACGTCCTTCATCTCAAGGACGGCATCAAGCGACGGGCCAACAATCTCTGATGATTCCTCCGCGTTCCTCTGCGTCCTCTGCGGTGAGAAATGATGCAAATCGACCTTAACTGCGATCTCGGCGAAGGCTGTCCACATGATGCGGAACTGATGCCGCTCATCACGACGGCAAATATCGCTTGTGGTTTCCACGCCGGCGACGCGGCCAGCGCCTTCGCCGCGCTGCGACTCGCCGCCAAGTACGGAGTGCAGGTCGGCGCCCATCCCGGTTTCGCGGATCGGGAACACTTCGGTCGTCGCGACCTCGACTTCTCCGAAGAACAGGTCTACGAGCAGACGGTTTACCAGATCGGCGCCGTCGCCGGACTCGCGCGTGCCGCCGGTCTCAGCCTGCGCCACGTCAAGCCGCACGGGGCGCTCTACAACCTTGCCTGTCGTGATGACGCGTTCGCAAGGCCCATTGTCGCGGCGACGGAGTTGTTCGGTCTGGCCTTGATGGCGCTGCCCGCCTCGCGCCTCGAAGCGCTCAGCGTGGGCCGTTGCGAGTTTGTCGCGGAAGGGTTTGCGGATCGCCGCTATCTTCCCGATGGCTCGCTGGTGCCGCGTTCCAGGCCGGATGCCTTCGTCGCTGATCCGGCGGAAGTGGTGCGCCAGGTGGAATGGCTGCTTCGTGAGAAGGGTGTGCGGACTCTTTGTGTTCACGGCGACAATCCGCATGCGCTGGAGTTTGTCCGCGAATTGAGGAACGCGCTGGCGCGGCAGCAGATCTCTTTGGGGAAGTTTTGACCGCCATGACTGCAACGGTCCATTTGCGTGTTTTGTCCCCTGGCCTTTCTACCCTCGTTGTTGACTTCGGTCGCCCTACTTGCCGCTCTCTCGGCGTCTCGGTCGGTGGCGCCGCGGATCGCCGCTCTCTCGCACTCGGCAATGCCCTCGTCGGCAACCCGCCCGACGCTGCGGCTCTCGAAATCTGCCTCGCCGGTCCAACGCTTATCGCGACCTGTCAACTCGCCCTTGTCGTCTATGGCGCGCCTTTCGAGATCAGCACGGATCGTCGTCGTCTCGTCGTGGGCCACACTTTCACGTTGCAAGCCGGCGAAGAACTGCGTATCGGCGGCACTCCGCATGGGGCCAGGGCGTATCTCTGCGTTCGCGGTGGACTTCGCGTCCCCAAAGTTCTCGGCAGTCATTCCGCATTCACTCCCATCCTCGCCGGTGACGAACTGGCTTGTTTGCCTGGCTCCATGCCTACGCGATTTCTTTCACCCGAAGGTGACGAACCGCTGCTGGACGGCGAGACGATCCTGCGAACGCTCGATGGCGCTCAGGCTGAATGGTTTCGAGTGGAGGAGTTTTACGAGCACGGAGCGAAGTTCCGCGTTTCTTCGGAGAGCAACCGGATGGGTCTGCGGCTTCGGGGGAATCCGTTGACGCTGCCGGCGCGCGAACTGGTTTCGGAACCTGTATGTCCCGGCAGTGTCCAGGTGACGCGCGACGGCCAGTGCATCATCCTCGGCGTCGATGGGCAGACCATCGGCGGCTATCCAAAGATCGCACAGGTCATCAGCGCCGACCTCGATCGGCTCGGTCAGCTACGGCCGGGTGAAGCCGTGCGCTTTCAGCGCGTCACACTCGAGGTAGCGGAAGCGCTCTACATGCAAAGGCGAGCGCGGACGGACGAATGGTTGACGAGGTTGCGCGTTGGTGAAATCCTGCATTGATGGCCAATCGCTTCTTGACCTTCAGGTTGTCCGCCCCACGGAATTCGGCCGTCCGCTTGTACGCAGGAGCAATTGGGGACGAGAAAGAGCTGATAGCTGTTAGCTGACAGCTATCGGCTTTTGATCTTCAAATGGTCTTCAGCCGCAAGAGCAGCCAACCGGAAGCTCAATAGCCGTCTCAAGGCCGTGCGAACTCGTCGCGCAGAAACTTCTGCACTTCGTCCCACAGGTCCGCAGCGCGGTAGAAATCGACTTCCATCGCTTTCACTGCCGGCGGCGTCTCGACGATCTTCGGCAACCGGCCGCGGACCTCCGGGTTGAACGGGATTTGATGGCTGTCCGATTCGGCCAACTTGCCCTCGACCTCGGCGCTCAGCAGATAATCCACCAGTCGCCTGGCTGCCGCCGGGTTGGGACAGCCGCGCAGAATCGACACCGTGTTCGGGATATAAAGCGTTCCCATGCGCGGCGTGTCTTTCAGTCCATCGCGGTCGGGAAAGATCATCACCACGTCGGCGCCCGGTTTCAGCTCGTCGAGGGCATCATCCGTGTCGGTGACGCCGACTTTGGCCTTTCCCTGCGCCACCCACTCCGCCGCTTGCTTGTTGCCGGGGGCGAGCTGGACGTCGTTGTCGCGCAGCTCCTTGTAGTACGATTTCGCGTCATCCACGCCGAGAACCTCGAAGAGGCACGCGGCCTGCGTCGCCGACGTGCCGAACTGCGGTTTCGCCATGACCACCTGGCCGCGGAAGCGTTTGCGCGTCAGGTCGAGCAGGGAATGCGGCCAGTCTTCCTCCTTCACCAG
>JBBQPD010000742.1:0-3874 GCA_038331535.1 Gemmatales bacterium
AACACGGAGCCGCGCGATCTCGAAGCCGACGAGCCGAACCTGGAGAGCGTGTTCCTGCACCTGACGGGACGGGCGCTGCGCGATTGACGTTTCCGCCGCTTGCGGCTTAGCGGCAGGCTCCGCTAAGCCGCAAGCGGCGGAAACGTCAATCGCGTAGCGCCCGTCCCGTCAGGTGCAGGAACACGCTCTCCAGGTTCGGCTCGTCGGCTTCGAGATCGCGCGGCTCCGTGTTCGTGTCGCGGCACAGGACGCCGAGGCGCAACAGCGTCCCCTTCACGTCGCGGCAGGTCAACCGAATGCGCCCATCGGCCTCCTCGGTCAGACGGCAGTCGGGCAACGATTCCAATTCCTGGCGCAGCGCGGGCGTCAGCGCGGCGCCGAAGCGGATGGAGCCGTCCTTCAGGCGCAGCAAGTGCGGCAGGGTATCGCAGGCGACGAGGCGGCCGCAATCCATGATGCCGATGCGCGTGCAAAGCGCCTGCACTTCTTCCATGTAATGGCTGGTATACACGACGGTGACACCGGCGGCGTTGAGACGGCGCACTTCCTCAAAGATGAGGTTGCGCGACTGCGGATCGACGCCGACGGTCGGCTCGTCGAGCAGCAGTAACCGCGGCGAATGCATCAGGGCGGCGCCGAGGTTGAGGCGGCGCTTCATGCCGCCGGAGAAGGTGCCGGTGCGATCGGCGCCGCGGTCGGCAAGGCCGATGATCGCCAGCACCTCGTCGGCCTTGTGGTTCAGCGCCGCGCCCGATAGGCCGTACAGCTCGCCGAGAAAGAGAAGGTTTTCGCGGGCAGTGAGGTCGTTGTAAACGGCCAACTCCTGTGGCACGATGCCGAGCAGGCGGCGCACGTCGCCGTCGTCGGGCCGCAGCGGTTTGCCGTGCAGAAGGGCTTCGCCGGAGTCCGGCGCCAGCAGGCAGGAGAGGATGGAGAGGAGCGTCGATTTCCCGGCGCCGTTGGGACCGAGTAGGCCGAACAGCTCCCCCTCGGCGACGTGGAAGCTGACTCCGTCGAGGGCGACCGTCTTCCCGTAGCGCTTGCGTAAATCGCGGACTTCAACGAGAGGCGTGCTCATGCGGTCATGATAGCGGTTCGCGCCGGCTGCCGCTTGCGGCTTGGTGGTCCAACGCCGCTAAGCCGCAAGCGGCGCCACTACCCGCCCTTATCTGTTGCGTCATCCTGGACCGCTTTCATCATGTCCGTCGTTTCCTTCATCGCCTGATCTTGTTCCAGGCGTTTTTCCACGACACACAGTTTCTTGACGATTGCCTTCACGGCGTCGGGGTCGGCTGGTTTGACAAGGAGATGGTCGAACCCCGCTGCCTTCACGCGCCCCGCATCGGCATACGCCGAAATCGCAATGAGGGTCATTCCCTGGAAGGTATCGTCCTGACGCACTTTCTCTGCCAGCTGGTAGCCGCTCATGCCCGGCATGCTAATGTCGGAGACGATGCAGTCCGGCTGATAATCGTAGGCGGCCAGGATCGCTGCCGCCCCGTTGTAGACGGCCTGGGTATCGAATCCCCAGATGCGCAGCAGCATAGACAAGCTGTCCGCAGCATCCCGGTTGTCGTCAACAACCAAAATGCGCAACGGCTCTACGGATGTCATTCCCTTGCTCTCGGTCATTATTCGCCAGTCATTGCGAGGCCGTTTCGTCGTTCGGACACACGTTCCGGCGGCCGGGGCAACCGAACCGTGAAGGAGAGGACCAGGGAACGACTAGAGAGTGCAGCAGTCCACCGCGACATTCCAAGCGCAGCGTACTGCGGACGGCACGGCTGTCTTCTTCCCGATTCCTCCTATGGAAGATACGCTTTTCCAAGCAATTTTTGTGCCGGGAGACTACAACGCCCGCAGCCGCTCCAGCAGCGCTTCCAGATCGGGCGGGAGGGGCATCGACCAGTGCAGAACCAGGCCGCTGACGGGGTGGGTAAAGCCCAGTTCAGTCGCGTGCAGGGCCAGGCGCGGGGCAGCGCTGTCGTCCGGAAAGAGCGTGCCGTCGCGGCGATGGACGTAGACCTTGTCGCCGCACACGGGATGACCTAACTCCGCCAGGTGAATACGGATCTGGTGCGTCCGGCCCGTTTCCAGCCGGCAACTGACCAGTGTGTAACCGTTCAAATTCTCAACGACGTCGAGATGGGTGATCGCCTCCTTGCCCACGGCATCGGTGTCGCTGCTGCCGCGCCGGGCGTCGCCGCGGTCGCGCACCAGATTGCTCACGATGCGCTGCGGCCGGACCATACCGGGCACCAGGGCGAAGTAGCGGCGCGTTACCGTATGGCGCCGAAATTGCTGGCCGAGCACGCGCTCGGCCTCGAACGTGCGGGCGAAAACGACCAGGCCGCTCGTTCCCTTGTCGAGCCGCTGCACGACGCGCAGGCGCGGCTGCGGGTCGTGGCGGGCGCGGCCCTCCTGCACGGCGATAAGCCGCGGCACAATGTCTTCGAGCGTTGGCGACAGTTCCTTGCGCTCTTTTTTCCAGGCGCGCTCGAACGGGTGGCGCACGGTGCAGATGCCGGACGGCTTTTCCACGACGACGACGTGCGCATCGAGATGCCGGAGTACGACCTGTTCCGGCTGGCGCGGCTTGACGGCAGGTCGATCCAGCAGCTCGATGGTTTCGCCGAGATGAACGCGCCGCGCCGGGTCGAGACACAGGTCGCCGCCGACGCGGGCATGCCGTGTCTCGATGAGCCGGCGCACCTGGTTCCACGACTGGCCGGCGAGGCGCTGCCGTAGCAGCGCGGCGAGGGTGACGCCGTCCTGGTCGGCGGAAACGACGAAGGTGTCGGGGGGAATAGACATGCGGGTCGTCTACATGCAACAGCGATTTCGACCGCGTTCCCAAACTCCGAGCGTGTGAATTTTTGTCTTTCCCGCTCCTGGAGCTACTCTACGAACAACGCCTCCTTGCTGCCATTCGGAGGCCCGCGCCATTCTTCTCTTGCTTTTCCGATCGAAAAACGCTAACCGCCAAACCGCCGAGAGGAGACGACCGGAGAGGAATGGATTGGATCCCTACGGAGGAGCGGCATGGCGGCCCAGGCAGCCTCGGGAAAGGAACTCGCAGCTTACGTGCTGGAACATCTGCTCCGGAACATCGAAAACACCCCCGCGATCGACGAGCCATTCTCGCACATCTATCTGGAAGACGTTTTTCCCGCAGACGTATACGAGCAGTTATTGAAAAACCTGCCCGAAGCCGGCCAGTACAACGGCGCCAACGAGCGGCACTACGGCCAGGGCGGCAACGGCTTCGTGCGCTGGATGTTTGCCCTGACGCCGGCCCGCATGGCGTTGTTGTCCGCGCACCAGCAAGAGCTATTTCGCGGCCTGGTGCTGGCGCTGACGGCCCCGGAATTGAAGCGCGCCATGTACGTGAAGTTGGCGCGCGACCTGGCGTTTCGCTATGGCGTGGCGGAAGCGGCGGTCGCCGATTTGGCGGGCTTCTCGCGGCCGACGCTGTACCGGGAGACATCGGGCTTTGAGATTCCGCCGCATCCCGACACGCGCAAAAAGGTCGTGACCATGCAGCTCTACTGGCCGTCCGACCTCAGCCAGGTCGATCTCGGCACCGCGCTGTATCGGCGAAAATTGCTGTCCTGGCCCTTCGGCGGCTGGCAGAACCGCTTCGAGAAGGTGAAGCAATTCCCCTTCCGGCCCAACAGCGGCTACGCCTTTGTGGTGAACAACAAGCTGACCCGGAAAAGCTGGCACGGCCGCGAATTGCTGCCTGCGGGCGCCGGCCAGAGGAACACGTTGCTGAACACCTTCTACGAAACGCCGCGGGAGGAGTTCATCGTCCACGCGGCCTGAGTCGCGTTCTCGTTTAGCCGCCGGTCTCGGACGGGCGCGGGGGGCGCGC
>JBBQPD010000743.1:0-3863 GCA_038331535.1 Gemmatales bacterium
AATTTCGCCAGTCTAGCGGGATTGTATACAGCTCTATCGCAGTAGTGAGGATGACGATGGCGCTTACGGGATGCAATTTCGCCCGCTTCACCCGACACGGCCTGCAATCGATTCGTGGCTATTGGGCGAAAACGGGGGACAAGTTTGAGATTCGTAGGCAGGCACTCAAGCTTCGATTCTGGGACGAACGACACCTGCATCTTCCCGGTATGCTATTCGATCACACTTACGAGAGCATCAAAAGTCTGGCCGGGCTTGGCATCTACGAGCTGCGGCTGGACGACGAGATCGGAGGTCAATCGAACATCCGAATCGTCTTTTTCGACCCGCCCAAGACTTGGGAGCCGGTCTTGGCAGAAAGACGGCCCCTGAGAATCGTCTGGGTATTGGAGGCCTTGCCCAAGAAGAGGAACAACTGGACGGATAACGAAATCACCCGTTTCCGGGCATCCAGGCTTCTGCTGCAAAAGCGGTGCTATACCTGACAGAAGCGTCTCGCCAGGCCTCTCTTACCCATTAGCTATAAGGTAGTTGCACATGGCACACAAATCTCTTGAGAAGGCAATGGCGCTGATCTCCAACCCTGCCGACGCGCTGCTGAAAGCATCCGCGTTGCAGGCCGCTTCTCCGATCGTTCTGGCCCTCGCCGAGTGCGACGACGAGCTGCGCGCAGAGGCGATCAACCTGTACAAGCAACTGCACAGCGGTAAGCTCGACGAGGGAGCGCGCACCGCGACGCTCGCCTTGCTTGCCGAAATCCTGTTCCCCAACGCGGATGACAAGGGATTGCCCGGCCTGGACCTGGAAGAGGCGGAAGAAATCGCGAAAGAGATCAGCCCGGAAGCCAAGGAAGTTCTGGCCCGGATGGATCAGGAGGAAGCCACCCTCGCCGAGCGTTTGCGCGGCTTCATGGAAAAGAAAGGGATTACGCAGGAGAAGTTGGCGGAGAAGATCGGCGTCGGCCAACCGGCGATCTCGATGATGCTCCAACGCAACTGCCGTCCCCAGAAACGGACGTTGCGGCGGCTGGCGGAAGCGCTCGGAGTAGCGCCGGAGGAGTTGTGGCCTAACCTATCCGAACCGGAAGCGTAAGCGACGGACCAAACTCGGCGCTTCGCTTCCGGCTCGGTAAAGAAACGGTTTTGTCCGGTAGTTCTAATAGATCCCCAAACGCTACTTCCCAAGCGGCACCGCCGGCGCCGACGTGGCAGGCGCGGGCATGAGCTGGTTCGGCATCGGCATATTCGGCATGGGCATGACGGGCATCGGCAGGCCAGGCATCGGCGGGATCGGCATCCCCGTGTTCGGCGGAAGATAGGCCGGCATCGGGATGTTGGTCATCGGCATGTCGGGCATGGGAATGATGGGCAGCGGCATGTTGGTCATCCGCGCCGCCGCGGCATCGACGGGCGGTTCCTCTTTGCGCTCTTCCTTATTGTCCGGTTTCTCTTCCTCCTTCTTGACGGGAACGGGATTGTTGTCCGGCTTCTTGGCGATCGGGTCGGAGCTGTCCTTGCTCTTTTTGCCGGAGTCCGACTTCTTGAAGACCACCACGAGCACGATGACCAGCACCGCGACGACGGCCGCGCCGCTGCCGACCATGATCCAGGGGAAGGCGGCGGCCTGCTTCTTTTTCTTCTTCTTCCTGCGCGGGCGCTTGGCTGGCTCAGGCTCCTCGTCGTTCCGCTGTTTCTGCAAGCGGGCGGTTATCGGCGAAGGAGCCGCGACTTCTTCAGGGGCTTCGACGACGAAGGGTTCCTGGCATTTCGGGCACTTGATGCGTCGGCCGGCGAAGCTTTCCTTGACGCCCATGCGGCCGCCGCAATGAGGACAGGTACAACGAATCGAAGCCATCGGCATGGTGAGTATCCTTCCGCTGCGCACGCTGTCCGGGCCGCCGGTCGAACGACCGACAACCACTTGTACCTGGACCGCGCGACTCCGTCAACGAAAATAAAGGTGGTGTCGCGGTTTATCACTGGATTGCCGCTTGCGGCAACCTGCGACGATTTTTCACATTTTGCTTGCCCACGCCCCAGATCTGCCGGTAGAATGCCGGACGTCTGGAGACTCGCACATCTTCTCAGGCGAAAGTTAGTCACCACGAACGCCGCGCTTCCGCTCCGTCGCCGGTGCCGCTGGACCACTCGCTTGCTCGGGAAAGTCGTGCGCCGGGGATTCGCGTTCCTCGGCCTGCTCGCGCTGTTTCTGCTCGCGGGAGCGGCCGGCGGCGGCGAGCTGAACAAGGTGGAACAGGGCCGCGTTAACGACGCCATCGACAAGGGCATCAAGTTCCTGCGCGATACCCAGCTGCCGGTCGGCACCTGGGCGCGCGACGACAAGTACCCCGTTGGCTACGCCGCCCTGCCTGGCCTGACGCTCCTCGAGAGCGGCGTGCCGGCCAACGATCCGGCCATCAAGAAGATTGCCGCCCTCATTCGCCGGTGCGCGGCGATCTACGATGGGCCGCTCAAGATGGAGGGCACCTACGAAATCGCCCTGAGCATTCTCTTCCTCGACCGGCTCGGCGATCCCGACGACAAGAAGATCATCCAGACGCTAGCCCTGCGCCTCGTCGCCGGGCAGTCCGGGACCGGCGGCTGGCACTACAAGTGCCCGCTCCTCGGGCAGGCCGACGAAAAGGATCTGCTGACCACGTTACAGCGCTTGCCGATCCTGTCCGCGCTCGACCTCGGCACCAGCCAGTCCGGCACCGGCTCCAGCCCCGAGCCGATCCAGATCAAGGTTGCCCTGCCCTTCTTCGGTTCCGTCTCCTACAAGGCGCTGCCCAGCCAGGTTCCGCCCGGCGCCGTGTCGGAATCGTCCGGCTCATCGTTCGGCGAGACGGGCAGCGATCCGGAGAAGGTGACGGGCGAAGTGGCGCCGGCCCTCAAGATGGCGTTGTCGCGGCCGACCTGGCAGCACTACTGCATCAAGACGCTGGAACTCCCCCCGGCGCCCGCCGACGTGGCGCGCGCGGCGGACGACAAGACGAAGCCGCCCGTCAAGACGGTGTTCATCCCGCAGCGCCTGCGCGGGTTGCCGGTCTTCTTCGATCCGAAAAGAATCATCCAGATCGAGAACCCGGAAGCCAAGCCCGACAACTCGAACACGCAATTCGCCATCCTGGCCTTGTGGGCGGCGCAGCGCTACGACGTGCCGATGGACCGCACCCTGCGGCTGCTCGTCCAGCGCTTTCAGCTCAGCCAGCATCCGACCGGAGGGAGCTGGGGTTATCACTTCGTCCTCGGCGGCAACCCGAGTGAATCGGCGCAGATGACGGCGGTCGGTTTGCTCGGCCTCGCGGTCGGCCACGGTTTGGCCGCCCCCGTTCCCGGCGCCGCGCTGCGCCGCAAGGTCAACGACCCCTCCATCCTCAAGGGCTTCGTCGCCCTGAGTCGATCGATCGGCACTCCCACCGGCCACATGGAGGGGCACGCGCAGCCGAGCCTTTATTTCATGTGGTCGCTGGAGCGCGTCGCGGTGTTGTACAACCTCGAGCTCATCGGCAACAAGGACTGGTATCGCTGGGGCGCGGAGATCCTCGTCGCCAACCAGGCGCCGGCCGGCAACTGGCAGAAGGGCGAATACCCCGGTTCGACGCCGGTCCTCGACACCTGCCTGGCGCTGCTATTTTTGCAGCGGACGAACCTGGCCAAAGACCTGGGGGACAAGCTGCCGTTCAACCCGGCCGAGCTGAACACCGCCGTCGCCGACCAGGCGCGGAAAGACGCCGAGAAGGTGGTGGCCGCCAACGACCCCACCGAGACCGAGAAGCCGCCGCGCTCCCCCGAGCCGCCGCCCATGATGACGCCGTCGGTGATGCCGCCGGTCATGCCCGAGCCGAAACCGGTAGCGGACGA
>JBBQPD010000744.1:0-3852 GCA_038331535.1 Gemmatales bacterium
AGGAAGCGGCGCACGTCCTCGGGAATACTCGGTTTTTCGCGAAGGGGAGACAGGTCGATCAGCGGCATCGGGGCTCGCAGTCTTCTCGATCACGAGCGCAACTTCGCCGCGAAGCCCTTGCGGAACTTGGCCACCTTGGGAGAGACGACGGCCTGACAGTAGCCCTGCTCGGGATTGGCGCGGAAGTAACCCTGATGATAATCCTCGGCGCGATAGAACACCGGCAGCGGCACCACCTCGGTCACGATCGGGGCATCCCAGATGCCGGCCGCGTTCAACTCCGCGATCCGCTCCTCGGCGTCCAGCTTCTGCTCCGGCGAATGATAGAAGATGGCCGAGCGGTACTGCGTGCCGGCGTCCGCGCCCTGGCGATTGAGCGTGGTCGGATCGTGGATGGCAAAAAACACGTCGAGGATTTCGCGGTAACTGATAACGTCCGGATCGAAGGTGACCTGCACGACCTCGGCGTGGCCGGTGTTGCCGTTACAGACTTGCGGGTAGGTCGGGTTGACGACCTTGCCGCCGGCGTAGCCCGACTCGACTTTCGAGACGCCGCGCAACTGCTCGAAGACGGCCTCCAGGCACCAGAAGCAGCCGCCGCCCAGGGTAGCCACTTCAAACGCCGCTTTTTCGTGGGTTTTTTCGCTCATCGCCCGCCTCCTTTTTCATCGCCGCACCTTTCCTCCGCACCTTTCGCATCGAACAATGGTACAGGGGCACGGTTCATTGTATTCGGGAGGTCCGGCCATGCCGAGAGTCGCCAAAATCTGGCAGCGGTCCGAAGACGGCTGGTTTTACTGCAAGCACAAGGGGTAACCGTTCACCACTTTTCCTGAAAACTGGCGCAGCTGACAGACGCCTGGGTTGCTAGCCTGGCAATATGAAAGTACCGGCTTGCCCTGGTTGTCGGGAGCGCGACGGTCGCATCGCCTCGTTGGAGGGGCGTGTTGCCGAATTGGAAGCTCTGGTCCGCGATCTGACGGCGCGCTTGGGCATCAACTCCTCGAATTCGTCGGTGCCGCCGTCGGCCAATCCGCTCGACGCCCCCAAACCCGTGGTGAAAAAGCCGACCGGACGCAAGCCCGGTGGCCAGCCCGGACACCCGCCGCACTTGAAACAACTGTTGCCGCCCGAGCGGGTCAAGGACTTCATTCCCTTCTTCCCCAGCCACTGCGACAACTGTCAGGCGGCGCTGCCGGCCCAAGCCGGTCCCGACGATCCGCCACCGAACCGCTTTCAGGTCGCCTCCCAGTAGCGATCCGCCTGAACCCGAACGACAGTTTGCCCTACCTGAACCGGGGCGCCATCTACGCCGATAGTAACCAGCCGGACAAGGCGATCCTGGACTTCACCGAAGCCATCCGGGTGAACCCGAAGGAATCGAAAGCCTATTTCAACCGCGCGCTCAAGTACACGCAGAAGCAGGAGATCGAGAAGGCCATCGCAGATTACACACACGCCATTCGCATCGACCCGAACTACAACCAGGCCCTCGAGAACCGCGGAGTCCTGTTCCAGCATAGCAAGGCCTACGATCGGGCGCTCGCGGACTATCGTCAGGCGATGAAGGTCAATCCGCAGTCGGCCCTGGCGTGGAATAACGTCGCCTGGATGCTCGCCGCCAGCCCGATAGATACGATGCGCGACGGCAAGAAGGCCGTCGAATACGCGAGGCGGGCTTGCGATCTTTCGTCCTGGAAGGACGCGAATATCATCGGCACGCTGGCCGGCGCATATGCCGAGGCGGGCGACTTCAAGGCAGCCTCTGAAGTGGGAGAAGAAAGCCCTGGAGATTGGCTATAGCAGCGATCAGGCCAACAAGGATGCCCGAGTTCGCCTGAAGCTCTACGAAACCGGCAAGCCGTTCCGCGACGACTAGGCGCAGGAGCGATGGCTGCGCGGCCTCGGCGCTGGTCTGGGACGTGAGCGCGTTGCCTCAGATAGCCAAACCCTTCCTGGTCGAGATCAAAGCCGAGCGTCTCGCTGAGGGGTGGCTGGAGCTGCGCGACGCGGACCCGGCGAACGCGTACCGCGCCGCCCTGGCCTTCTCGACCGACACACGCCGGGCCGCGCAATTCCTTTCAGAGCATTTGCGGCAGAAGAACCCGAATACCGATCGGTTCGTGCGGCTCATCCGCGACCTGGACGCCGAGAGTTTCGAGGTGCGTGAGAAGGCGCAGGCCGAGATCGAGGCGTCCCTGAACTTGGCGGTTGCGGCTTTACTCCGAGCCCGCAACACGGCGCTCTCGCCGGAAGTTCGGCGGCGCATTGCACTACTGCTGGACAAGTGGCCGGGGATGAATGTTGACTTCCACGAAATGCGCGCCTTGCGGGGTGTCGAACTGATAGAGCGCCTCGGCGGTACAGATGGTACCGCCGCCCTTGAGGTACTTTCCCAGATCCAAGGCTGGAGCCTCCTGGAACAGGAAACGCGAGAAGCTCTGGAACGCGTTAAGAAGCGCGTCATCACTCCTTGATGTTCGTAGGAGCGTTACCCCGAAGGCGGATGCTTCCCACACACGCCCGGAATGAGACCACCGAGCCGCGGAAACGTCGGAGAGGTCGGTGTACTTGAGGAGCGGGCCTTGTTGTTAATGTTGAAAGGTCTCACTTTAGACTATTGAACTTCGACGAAGCGATCACACCCTTGCCATGCACGGTTATGCACGGTAAACCATAGAAAGGTGATGATTCTACCGAATCGTTGAAACCTGTGGATTGTCACAAACCTTGAAACTGATGGGTTTTCCGCGATCCAGACTTGGTACACCTCCTGAATGCCATTCAAGAGGTCAGGGGTTCGATCCCCCTCAGCTCCACACAAGGGCCGGTTGTCATCTAATGACAACCGGCCCTTGCCGTTGACAGGCTTACCACTTACGGCGACAGGCTTCCCAATGGAATATGTGAACGGATGGACAGTAATTGTCTGGGATTGTCCAGCTTCGTCAGCGGTTTGTGCAGGCGGAAGTGCCAGCGTTCGACTGGCCCCGCCGTCCGTGCCCGTCGCTTCCTCTCGCATCGGTCCGTTAAGTGCGAACGTCGGCAAGGTGTCCATGGCCCCGCGCACGTCGAGCAACTTCGGATCGGTGTAGACGTTCATCGTCAACTTAATGTCACTGTGCCGCATCGCCGCTTGCGCGGTCCGTGGTGACACTCCGCCCTTACTCATGAGCGTTCCGAACGTGTGACGGAGAGCGTGAACGTCCGACGTCTTGCCGCGCTCGTCACGTTTCGGGATACCCGCCATTTTCAAATCGCGGTTCAGGATCATGACGAGCCGGTTCGGAACCGTGAAGACGGGGGTATCGGGCGCGAGCCTTACGGGGATCGGTTCACCGCGGCCCCGCGCTTCGCGCTGACTCGCCGCGAGCTTGTCGGCTAACCAGAATCGTAGGTCCGCGGAACTGAACGGTCTGCTTGGCTATTACGAGAATCAGTTGAATGGACGGGAGCGGGATCAACATTTTCTCCTGCATACCGACACCTATCAGGGTGACGCGGTGGCGGACATCCTGGAAGGATATTTGACGACGAAGGGGCTCAACGTCTCGAAGCAGACATTTCCAGATCTCCGTACCGATGCGATCGAGAACTTCCATCGCGGGATCACTGCCGCGATCAAGTGGTGCGAAGACATGCTCCCCGGCTACCGGAAGAACCACTATCACATCGCTTTCAATTTAACCGGCGGGTTCAAGAGCATCCAGGGGTGGATGCAGACGCTGGGCATGTTCTATGCCGATGAGATCTTTTACATATTCGAGTCCGGTCCCGAGTTGCTGCGCATTCCTCGAATCCCGGTGGCCCTGGACGCTGCCGCACAAGATGTGGTCGAACGACATTTGCCGG
>JBBQPD010000745.1:0-3847 GCA_038331535.1 Gemmatales bacterium
AATGAACAACTGGAGCTAACGATCCGGCGGACAGAGGGGCGGCGGTGACGGAAGTGCGACACGACCACCGGCGCGGCGGCGTGTGGTGCGGCCTCGCCGCCTACGGGTTATGGGGCTTAGTCCCGCTCTACTTCGCCGCGATCAGCGCAGCCAAACCGCTCGAAGTGCTGGCCCATCGCGTCGCCTGGAGCGTCCTCTTCCTCTTCGTCCTGCTCACCGGACTGCGGCGCTGGAACGAAGTCGGCCGCTGCTTCCGGACTCCTCGTATCCTGTTGAACCTGACGATCAGCACCGTCCTCATCGCGATCAACTGGTTCGCGTTCATCTACGGCGTGTCGATCAATCAAGTCCTGCAAACGAGCCTCGGCTACTTCATGACGCCGCTGTTCAGCGTACTGCTCGGTCTGCTCTTCTTCCGCGAACGACTGCGGCCGGGACAATGGGCCGCTCTCTCCCTCGCCGCTGGCGGCATCGGCTATCTTGTCTGGCACGTCGGCGAGATGCCGTGGATCGCCCTGACGCTGGCCGTCTCGTTCGGCCTGTACGGGTTGGTGCGCAAGCAGACGCCGGTGGACGCCCTCGTCGGCCTGTCGGTCGAGACGCTGCTGCTGTCGCCGCTGGCTGTCGGCGCCATCCTGTTCTGGGGGGCCAATGGGACAGGGATGTTCGGGCGCGACGCTCGGCTCAGCTGGCTGCTGGCTCTCAGCGGCGTGGTGACGGCGGTGCCGTTGCTTTGCTTCGGCGCCGCGGCGCGGCGGCTGCCGCTGATAATCCTCGGCTTCTTGCAGTACATTTCGCCGAGCATGAGCTGCCTGCTCGCCGTCGTCTGGTTCAACGAGCCATTTCTGTTGGAGCAGCGCACCAGCTTCGGCCTGATCTGGGCGGCACTCACCCTGTTCTCGATCGAAGCGTTCGTGATGGCGCGCCGGGCCAGAACAACCGTGGCACAGGCGTCTCGCCTGTGCGTACTCCGCACAGGCGAAACGCCTGTGCCACGGGTAGGAAACAGCCTCTAAACGGGAGCTAATCCTTGAGCGCCTGACACAACGGACATTCCGCGACGGCGTGCGGCTGGTCCATCCGGTGCGCGTCCAGCACCTTCCGCGATACCTGCGCCAATTCGCGGCGCACCTCGCGCCGCTTGCCTTTCACGCGGGCGATCTTCAGGTCGTCGTAGGCTGTCGTCTGGTGCCGCATCCAGGCGATCACTGCCGCCTCGGCACGCCGCTCGACGCCGATGCGCTTTGTGCGAGCCACGGTGCCGCTGCCGACAGGCGTCGCGTGGGCCGTCACCGCTGCCGCCGTCTGCCGTGCCTGCTCCGCGAAGGTCGGGGCGAAATTGAGAAACGCCAGAACCTCGGCGGCGAACTCCTCGACATAAGCCGCCTGGGTCGTGTCCCGGCGGCGGGCATCGGCTTCGCGGCGGCGCGCGTAGGCCGGTTCGGCGCGCTCGGCCTCCAGTTCCTTTCGCGCCGCTTCGACGTTTACGGCCGGCGCCCAGACGCCGCGGGAAAAGCGCTTGCGGCCGCGCAGCTCGATCACCGTCCACGACGGCCCCGCCGCCTTGACGCGCCGCGTCAGGCCGGCGTCGCCCGGCGGCAGCAGAATCCAGTCCGGCGGAGGAGTATGAACCGTGCCGTCGGGAGCGCGGAAAAGATGCGGGTCATTGGTCGGGGAAAGGGTTAACGTAGCGTGCATCCATGCGGCCTCACGTCGGCCGCTTGCGGCTTAGCGCGGGCCGCTAAGCCGCAAGCGGCAAGTAGGTTACTTCTTCTTCAGCTCTTCCTCGATGACCTTGGTCACCTCGGGCGCGTCCGGTACGACCTTCGGCTCGAAGCGAGCCACGATCTCGCCGTTACGGCCGACGACGAACTTCGTGAAGTTCCACTTGATGTCGCCGGCGAACTTGGGGTCGGTCTCCTTCGAGGTCAGGTACTGGTACAGCGGGCTGATGTCCTTGCCCTTGACGGCCACCTTGGACAGCATGTCGAATTTCACGTTGTACTTCGACGAGCAGAACTTGGCGATCTCCTCGTCGCTGCCCGGTTCCTGGCCGCCGAACTCGTTGGCCGGCACGCCGACGATCACCAGGCCGTCCTTGCCGTACTTTTCGTACACGGCTTGCAGCTGCGTGTACTGCTTCGTGTAGCCGCACTGGCTGGCGACGTTCACGAACATCACCACCTTGCCCTGATACTTGCTCAGGTCCACTTCCTTGCCGTCGAGAGACTTCATCTTGAAATTAAGCACGCTCGGCACTTTGGGATCTCCTATCACCTTCTCCGCGGCGGCCGCGACCGTCGCGGTCAGGGCCAGACACAATAGTCCACACAGCAGGTTGCGCATCGTCGAGTCTCCTCAGCGGGATGAATGGGGTGGGATTCATGGAGCCCCGTTGGGGATGCCATGAACGTCTCGTCGGCGAGATTGCTAGTGTAGACGGAAGCACCGCCAACGTCATTCGCGCCGTCGATAACGGGAATGACGACGGCCATCGGAAGGGTGGGCAATCTGGGCAGACCGTGCTCTCGCAAGACGCATTGTAGAGCCGGGGGGAGCCGCTATAATCCGAGGGAGAGTGGAAGAACTCCGTGCGGAGTCCGGATGAGACTGTCATGGGCGTCTCGTACTTCAGACCACCGGTCGGCGACCTGATCTTTCGGCTCTACGGGCGGCCTCTGCACCCGGAGCTGTTCGACATCCTCGCCATGCGCACGACGCGCTTCGAGAACTACGATCTGACCGTGCGCATCACCCGCACCGGCCACGTCATCTCCTGGGACAGCCCGAACGTCCACCTCACCGAAGTCACCGCCGCCGCCGACCAGGAGCTGCCGCGCGGCCGGCGACTGCTCCACTACCGCATCCGGCAGGAGCAGTGCGGCCGACTGCCTTGCGCTCACGGCATCCGCTACCAAATGAGCTTCCAGGTCGAAACGTTGCCGCCGGAGTTGTTTGCCCACGTCCACGGCGAGATCCTGACCGACGGCAGCAAGCGCGGCTTCCTGCACAACTTCCCGGCGCACAACCGCCTCGCCCTCCCCCCGCTCGGCTTCGTGACCGCCGACGCCCGCCAGGGTTGCCTCATTCTGACTACCTTCCACACTTTTCCAGGCGAAAATACCGTCGTCAAGACGCAGTCGCTCATCGAGAAAACCTGAAACATCATTACGAGCCGCGACTGTGAGGGAGCGTCTGGCGCCAGCGCTCCCTCACGGTCGCGGCTCGTATTCACGCAACAAGGACTTGCGACATGGAAAGTCTGAAATCGATCGACCTCGGAGCGCATTTCTTCTTCCAGTCGCTACGTCGGCCGTGGCTCGATCCGCTCATGGCGGGGTTGACGCGCGCGGGCGACCGAGAGGTGCTACTGATCGTCGCCGCCCTCGCCGCGCTCGCGTTCGTGGTCGTGCGCCGGCCGTGGACTGCACTCGCAGTCGCCTTGTCGGCGGTGCTCGGCTTCGGCATCAGCGAGTCCGCCAAACGATTGGTCGATCGCGAAAGGCCGCCGGACGCGGTCAGTCCTGCCGTCCCCAAGCCGAGCAGCCCGAGCTATCCCAGCGGCCACGCCCTCGGCGCGATGGCCGTCTACGGAGCCATCGGCCTGGGAGCAGGGCGGATGATCGCGGCGCGCGGCCCGCGCCGATTGGTCATCGCGCTCGCCTTCTTCCTGGCGTTCCTGATCGGCCTGACGCGGCTGTACCTCGGCGTCCATTTCCTGTTCGACGTGGTAGGCGCCTGGATGGCGGGGGTGGCCTGCGCCCTCTTCGGCCATTGGGTCGATCGGTGCTTCGTGCCGAGTCCTCCGCTTGCGGCTTAGCGGCGCAGGACCGCTAAGCCGCAAGCG
>JBBQPD010000746.1:0-3842 GCA_038331535.1 Gemmatales bacterium
GACGCCGACGGCGGCGCAGTTCCTCGCCGAGTCGCGCGACTACCTCCTGGGACAGAAGGCCCGCATCGTCCGCGTCGAACCGCCGCAGACGGTCCAGACCAGTCCGTCGCGCGAACATTTCGTCATGGAGGTCGAAATGAACGCGCAGAGGTTTGTCATGGATTACCACATCAGCCGTCAGGGTGGGGGCGGCGCCCTCATCGCCGCCCGCCTGCTGCCGCGCGAACAGGCGGCCCTGCAGCGTGAACTGGAGCGGATCGCCGGCTCGGTCGTCGTCACCAAGCGGATTGAGGAACGGAAGTGATCGAATGGAACACGGGGCGGAGTAAGGGTAGAATAATATCGATCTTATTCCTCGGCCCGTTGTAAGAGGTGCCTGGCCATGCCGTTCGTTCCGATCGAGGAAGCCCAGTCCCGTTTGCCGGAGTTGCTTGCCAAGCTCATTCCCGGTGAAGAACTTTTTATCACGCAGGACGATCACCCCGTCGCCAAGTTAATCGCGTTGCCGCGTTCGGGCATCGTCCCGAAATTGGGAGGATCCGCTGGTAAACTGCTTATTCTCGATGATTCGGATGACCACCTCGAGGATTTCAAAGAGTACCTGTAAATGAGACTTCTGCTCGACACGCATACACTCCTTTGGGCAGCCCAAAGCAACCCTCGCTTGAGTTCAACGGCAGTAACCTTGATCCTCGATCCAGCCAATGAGAAGTACGTAAGCCCGGCCACCTTCTGGGAAATCGCGATCAAAATCGGCAAGGGAAAATACGTTCTCGGCGAGGACTTTGAGACGTTCATGAACCGTGAAATCGTGGGGAACGGATTTCAGATTTACCCCATCACCATCGCGCACTCCGCCAGGCTCCTTTCGCTGCCCTACCACCATCGCGACCCCTTCGACCGCATGCTCGCGGCCCAATCCCTGACCGACGGCCTGCCGCTCGTCAGTTCCGACGCCATTTTCGATCAATACTCCGTGACCCGTCTCTGGTGACGGCGCTCGCTTGCCGCTTGGGATCCGCCAGACGCAGGACCGCTAAGCCGCAAGCGGCAAAATACGCCTTGTCGCTTCTCTTGCCGCCACTGCTATGATGAGAGGGCATCCAATCCCGTCGAACCTCGAATAAAGGAGTGCAGGATGCCGAGGTCCGCACCAACGATCGCTCGAATTACGCGCACCGAACGCAGGCGCCAACTGCTGGCGCACGCCGCGCTGGTGTTCGCCGAACGCGGCTACCAGGGCACTACGCTGGAACTGGTCGCGGAAGTCGCCGAGGTCTCGGAGACGATCCTGGCCAAGTATTTCGAAGACACACCGGCCCTGTTTCGTGGCGTGCTGGAAGCGATCCGCACGACGACGCTGGGGCGTTGGCGCGCGGCGACGGAGGCGCTCGCCGACCCGTTGGCCAGGTTCCATGCCGTCACGGAAATGCTCTTGAGCGACGCGCGGGCCGGTTCTCCCGATTTGCAGCTTGTGTTCCGTTCACTCGCGGAAGGCGGCGGCGCGGCGGTGTTGGAGCCGTTGCGGGTGTTCTTCCTCGATTGCGAAACCTATCTGGCGGGAATCATTTCAGAGGGACAGCAGGCGGGTGTCTTTCGCCGCTCGCCGGACCCGCGCGTCGGAGCCTGGCAGCTGCTGCATGCTGCGCTGGGTCAAGCGGCGACCCGGCCGCTCGGCTTGGCGCCGCACGGCGAACCGGAATCCCTGTCGCGCGCGATCGAAGGTTTGATGCACGGCCTGCACAAGACCGACGTTTGAGTGCCCGTGCGAGAAAGGGACTGCCCATGCATCAACTGAGCCCACTAAATAACGACTCCCGATCAAGCAAACGGGTGAACGGACAGGAGACCACTGCCTGCGCTGTTCGCTCCGGTCGGCGATAACGAAACGCTGGATCACCACGTCATCCTTCTAGGCAACCTCAGTCATCGCGCTTTACTTCCACATAATGCACCCCCATCGTCTCCTTGCCTTGCTCGATCCATGCTTCCAGCCGCCCCGGCCCCTCCGATAGCTTCACGCCGCTGAACGTGCAACTTATCGCCCCGGCGGTCACTTCTTTCGACATCGTCACCGAGCCGAGGCGGAAATGCACGGTTGCCGCGACGTCCTGCTTGGGGAAGCGCGCCGTCACTTCATAGACCGCCGTCCGCGCAACGTGAACCTCCCAGTAGCCCAGCCCTTTCGGCCCCCAATTCGCCTTCGGGCCACGCCAGTCCTGGCGCGTCAGCGTCGTAGGGTTCTCTTGCGGCGCCCCCAGATGAATCCGCGGCGGCGCGAAGCCGCGCGTCGCACTCACGTCCTTGAACCACGCCTCGTACTCCTGCCGCATCTTCGCCACGACCTCGGGATGATCGACGGCGACGTTCTTCATCTCCAGCGGGTCGCGCTGCATGTCGAATAACTGAAACTCCGACTTCGCCGGCGGCCGCGCATCGCCGGCGCCGAGCGGTTGCACCAGCTTCCACTTCTGCGAGCGGGCGGCGCACGCCCGGTTCAACTCCGGCACGTCGCCGCGGTGCCACTGGAAGAACAACGTGCGGTTCGGCCAATCCACTTTCCCGCCGCGAAGTAGCTGGAACAAGCTCATGCCATCGAACGCCACTTTCTCCGGTTTATCGACGGCGCACGCCTCCAGCAGCGTCGGCGCCACGTCGATGCTGGCGGCGATGGTGTCGATCTTGACGCCCGCCTTGAACTTGCCCGGCCAGCGCCAGTAGCACGGCACACGGATGCCGCCCTCGTACACCGACCCCTTGCGATCGCGCAGCCCGGCGTTGTAACGAACCTGCTGCGGACCGTTGTCCGTGAAGAAGAGGACGATCGTGTTGTCGGCGAGCTTTAACTCGTCCAGCTTCGCCAGCAATCGTCCCACGTTGTCGTCGATGTTCGCCACCATGCCGTAGACGCGTGCGGTGACGTCCTCATCGGCCTTGCCCGGCAGTGGATGGCCTGGCGACGGAAATTCAGAGTGGGCGAGGTTCATTTTCCGGTACGGCGCCAGGTACTCCGCCGGAACCTGCAACGGCGTATGCGGGGCGTTGAAGGCGACGTGGGCGAAGAACGGCTGGTCCGATTTCCGCGCAATGAACTCCAGGGCGGCGTCGGTGAAGACGTCGGTGCAGTAGCCCTTCGTCTTCTCCGGCTTGCCGTTGCGGAGGAGGACGGGGTCGAAGTAGGTGTTGCCGGGCGGGTCGGACGGCTGGGTGAGGCCGCCGCCAGTGCAGACGAGCGCCGCGCCGAAGCCGCGATCGCTGGGCCGCAGTGGATAGTTGTCGCCGAGGTGCCACTTGCCGAAGATGCCGGTTCGATAGCCGCCGGCCGCCAACATCTCGGCCAGCGTCGCCTCGTCGGGGTGCATCAGCGCGCGGCCGAGGAAGGTATCGACGACGCCGGTGCGGTAGTTGTAGCGCCCCGTCATCAGCCCGGCCCGCGTCGGCGCGCAGACGGGACAGACGTAGAAATAAGAGAGTTGTGTACTCTGAGAAGCGAATTTGTCGAGATTTGGGGTCTTCAGCTTCGGGTTGTCATGACAACCGAGGTCGCCGTAACCCTGGTCGTCGGTGAGGACGATGACGACGTTCGGCTTGCGGGGTGGCTCGGCCGCGCTGGCCGGGTGAGAACGAGAAAGCAGGGCAATCAGCACGGCGGCCAGGGGCGCCAGTCCGCGAGTCATCCAAGGAGGTGCGATCATGGTCGGATTCCGGCTAGGCCATTACGTGCAGAAATAAGTTGGACGAGCCGCGACCGTCAGGGAGCGTGGCCCGGGCTCCCAGACGGTAGCGGCGCGGTGTGCGGTAAGGTTTTACCCAGAATAGTAGGGCCCCCGGGCGGCGCGGGG
>JBBQPD010000747.1:0-3832 GCA_038331535.1 Gemmatales bacterium
AGCGCTGGCGTGAAGACCGAGTGAGAAATCGCCTGGGTCGCGGCTTTCCGCTTGCGGCTTAGACGTAGTTTCAAAACCGTTGTAGGGTAAGCTTTAGCTTGCCCCGCTGCGGGCAAGCTAAAGCTTACCCTACATTTTGAAACTACGTCTAAGCCGCAAGCGGCACATTGAGACACTACCTTATTTCCAATAAATTTGGCACCTTCCGCGCCCTTCCAGAGTGAAATCCCCCGCGCGGCCATTGACCGCATGCGCATTCGCGGCCTACAATTCATTAGGGAGAAGAGCAGAGAGGTCCGCAGGCTATACCCTTCCTCCATCAGCCTGACGGTGATTCCGTCCTATCTCGTGGCCCGATGATGCCTCTCGTTTCGTAACCGACCTTCTCGCCATTCGCGGGGCCATGAACACCCGGCCGACCGGGATAGAGAGGTATTGTCATGGCCCCAAGCCCTGTGTACGACTGCGCGCCGATCGAAACCGCCCGCTGGAAGCAGGGCTGGCTCGATGCCTTTGCGTGCGACCTGCCGTCGTCTGTGCCGTATCCCCAAATCCCGCTCTATACCCTGCTGGAACACGCCGCGAGCCGGTTCCCGACGCGCCCGGCTTGCACCATCTACGGCACCCCGACCAGCTACGCGCACCTGGCCGATCAAAGCCGCCGATTCGCCACGGCATTGAAAGAGATGGGAGCGGGACCGGGAAAGTTCGTCGGGTTGATGCTGCCTAACATCCCCGAATATCTCGTCGCGCTTCAAGCCGTCTGGTTGACTGGGGCCACGGTCCTGCAACTCAGCCCGCTCATGGTCCATGAAGAGGTCGCCCACTGGCTGAAGTCGACGGACTGCCGAATCGTCGTCACGCTCGATCTGCTCGCTCCACTGGTGACCGCTTCGCTCGATGAAGGACCGCTGGAGCATCTGGTGTTGTGTTCGCTGGTCAAACGCATGGCCATGTGGCGCGGGATGCTCTATCGCATTGTGCGCTTCCGCCGCAACGGCTTCCTGGCGCTGCCCAATGACACGCGCCGGCACCGCTTCGATGAGCTGTCGCAGCGCGAGCCGCTGAAGGACGCGGCCGTCGTAAATCCGGCGGAAGACGTGGCCGTCCTCGCCCCGACCGGCGGCACCACGTCTTCGCCGAAAGCGGTGATGCTCACCCATCGCAACCTCGTCTGTAATGCCATGCAGCTGCGCGACTGGAGCGGCGGCGAGGACGGCACCACGAGTATGCTCGGAGTGCTGCCGTTCTTTCACGCCTACGGACTGACGGTTTCCCTGCTGACCGCCTGGGCGCAGGCGGCGACGCTCCACCTGCACCCGCGCTTCGAGGCGCGGGCGGTCTTGAACATTCTGCTGGAACAGAAGCCGGACATCGTGCCCGCCGTCCCGGCGATGCTCAACGCCCTGAACAACGTGATGCGCGGCCGGAAGTACGACCTCTCGTTTATTCGGGCGGTCATTTCTGGCGCGTCCGCCCTCGTCCCGGAGGTGCGCGAGGAGTTCGAGAGCCACGGCGCCCACAACGTCGTCGAGGGGTACGGCCTGACCGAAGCGAGCCCGGTGACGCACGCCAACCCGCGTGGAGCGAACCGCCCCGGCAGCATCGGCAAGCCGCTGCCCGACACGGAGGTACGCCTCATCGACCCCGACTCGCATACGGAGATTATGGGCGAAGGCGTCGGTGAGTTAATCGTCCGCGGCCCGCAGGTGATGAAGGGTTATTTCCAGAATCCGGAGGCGACGGATGCGGTGCTGCACGACGGTTGGTTGTCCACCGGCGACATGGCCCGCCGCGACGCCGACGGTTTTGACTTCATCGTGGATCGCAAAAAGGACATCATCAAGACGAGCGGTTTCCTCGTTTTTCCCGCCGAAGTCGAGGAAGTCCTGCGAACGTTCGACGGCGTCGCGGAAGCGGCGGTGATCGGCGTCCCCGACCTGGAACGCGGCGAGCTGGTGAAAGCGCTGGTGGTGGCGAAGCATGGCACGGCGATCGACCTCGAAGCGTTGGAAGATCATTGCCGCGAACACCTCGGCAAACATAAGCGGCCGAAGCGCATCGAGGTAGTGCAGGAACTGCCGAAGAACTTCCTCGGGAAGGTGCTACGTCGTAAACTGCGCGAGGCCACCGAGCCTAAATCAATTTGAACCACAGAGGACACAGAGAAAGACAAAAGGCAAGAAACTGAAGGAGAAACACTTTGACCTTCGATTGTTTTCTCTGTTTTTTGCCTTTTGTCTTTTCTCTGTGTCCTCTGTGTCTCTGTGGTTAATCTTTGAATTTAATTCGCGTTGAACTGGTAAGTAAACTGCCCCTCGGGCGTGACACCGACGTTCACCTTATCGACGGTCTGCCCCTCGGCGAGGCGCGTCAGGAACTCGCGCGCGATGGACGGCAGCAGCGTGCCCGTCAAAATCTGGTCCACGTTGCGCGCCCCGCTCTCCACGTCCTTGCAGCGTGCCGCGATCGTATCGACCACCGCGTCGTCGTAGGTGAACGTGCCCCGGTGGTTGGCGCTCACCCGTTCGCCGATGCGCTTCAGCTGCAACTTGATGATCTTGCGAATCACCTCGTCGTTGAGCGGGAAGTACGGCACCACGGTCATGCGGCCGAGCAGGGCCGGCTTGAACGACTTCAACAGATCCGGCCGCAAGGCCTGCGCCAGTGCGGGCGCGTCAGGCATGGTGTCCGGGTCGGCGCACGAGCGCACGATCGTGTCGGTGCCGACGTTCGACGTGAGCAGGATGATCGTGTTGCGGAAATCGACCTCGTTGCCGCTCGAGTCCTGCAACATGCCCTTGTCGAACACCTGATAAAACAGCTCCTGCACGTCTACGTGAGCCTTCTCGACCTCGTCGAGGAGTACGACACTGTACGGCTTGCGGCGCACCGCCTCGGTGAGGACGCCGCCGGTGCCGTAGCCAACCAACCCCTTCGCCGAGCCGGTGAGGTTGGAGATCTTCGACGACTCCTTGTACTCCGACATGTTGATGACGACGAGGTTGCGCGTGCCGCCGTAGAGAATGTCCGACAGGGCCATCGCCGTCTCGGTCTTACCGACGCCGGACGGGCCGACGAGCAGGAAGACGCCGATGGGCCGCTTCGGGTCGAGGAGGTTGGCGCGCGACGTCCGCATCCGCTCCGCGACGACTTCCAGCGCCGTCCCCTGACCGATGATGCGCTCCTCCATCCGCTCTTTCAGGACGAGCATCGTCTTGATCTCGTCCAGCACCATCTTGCCGACGGGAATGCCGGTCCAGTTCGACACAACCTCAGCGATGGCCTGCCGGTCGACGACGGGGTGCGTCAGCGGCGTCTTGCCTTGGAGGGTGCGCAGCTCTGTCTTCAGCGTGTTCAAGTCGGCTACCCACTTCTCGGAGTCGCCCGACTTCGCCAGTTCCGGCTTCTTGCGGGCGTCGTCGATCTTCTTGCGGACATCCTGGATTTTTTTGACGATCTCGCGTTCCTTCTTGAGCTGCTCCTCCAGTTCGGCGCGCTGCTTCTCCGCGGCGGCCTTCGTCTCGGTCAGCTCCGCGAGGCGGACGGTATGGTCCGAGCCGGTCGCCTTCTCGCGCTCGAGGATGCCGATCTCGATGGCGAGGTGTTCGATCTCACGCCGGCTATCCTCCAGGGCGGGCGGCGTCGTGGATTGGCTCAGGGCGACGCGAGCGCAGGACGTGTCGAGCAGGCTGACCGACTTGTCGGGTAACTGGCGGTCGGTGATGTAGCGGTGCGACAGCTTGACGGCGTCCTCAACGGCCTCGTCGAGGACGACGACCTTGTGATGCTTTTCCAGCATGGTCGTGATGCCGCGCATCATGCGCGTCGC
>JBBQPD010000748.1:0-3831 GCA_038331535.1 Gemmatales bacterium
GAATCTCTCTCCGAGAAGGGGCGCGGTATAGCGTTGGGACGAATCGGATGCAAGGGGAAGGAGGGGGATAAAGGCCGACCGAGCCGGAAGCATCCGCGACGGATGATACGCCGTCGTTTACGCTTTCGGCTCGGACAGAAGATCGCTGTGTTCAGCCGTGGCTCGTTACTCTTCCGCGCGGACGAACTCTTTTAAATCGAGCCGTGTCTGGTGTTCCGGCGCCTTGACGCCGCCCGCCGAAATGCCGTGGACGTAATCGCGCTGCCAGCCGCGTTTTACCGTTTCCGGGTCGCGGTGGGCCAGCTTTTGAATGAACTCCGCGCGCGCTTTCAGCCAGTCGTCGTGAGCCTTTTGCAGGGCCGGGTCGCTCGTCAGCGGCAGGCGCACGGGCGTCAGGCTCTCGGCCAGCCCGCGCGGCACCGGCACGATCATGCAGATCGGTTCGCCTTTCTCGAAGCGTACCCGGTGATTGGGCCGCGTGAATTTCCAGTTCATCGTGAACGTGGCCGGCAGCCAGTCGGTTTCGACGATGCCCTCCAGCGCCTGGATGCCGTCCTTGAGGCAGTTGGTCGGTCCCTTGACCCAGAGGTTGATCCCCGGCGGCGTGCGGAACAGAAACGACAGGGAGAACGTGATGGTGCCGACGCCGAAATGACTGCTCACGCGCTCGTCGCGGGCGGCCGCTATTTTGGTAATGGTGGTACTGTCGATGCTGATGGCCCAGGGATTGGCGGGCGGCGGGTAGCCCGGCGCCTCGAACTCGATGCGAACGGCGTCGCCGTACAGACCGCCGTCCCAGATGGCGCTGAAGGTCGCCGGGCTGTGCAGAAACCAGCCGGCCTGGTTGGCGATGGCCAGGGGCAGACAGCGGTAGGCGAAGCGCTGCGGGGAGGCGTCCATCCAGTCCCGATCGACTGGCGCGGTCGTCAGTCGATTGTCCTTACCGCTGTGATGCTCGTAAGCGATGATCCGCCGTTTTTCCGCCATGGCCAGCGCTCCGCGGAGAATGGGAGTTCGTGACGGAGCGCATCCTAACGCGTTGGCGAAATGGGGGCAAGCACGGAGCCAGCGAGCGGCCCAACGTCGTCTCAATCGCCTTGCCGGGCAATGGCCAGCGTGTAAGATGGGCAGGGCGATGATGCCTTCGTCCCCGTAGCTCAATTGGATAGAGCGTTGGCCTCCGAAGCCAAAGGTTACAGGTTCGACTCCTGTCGGGGATAATGACTTACGGCGACAAGACGTCCCGTGTCAGAGAAGTTTGTCAGAGAAGTTTCGGTGAGAACGCCCCGCGTCCGTGCGGGGCGGCGGACCTCCAGCCCGCGTGCATCCTGGAGGTTTCGTCTCATGGCTCATTTTCCCAAGCCCTGGTTCCGCGCCTCGCGCGGCCTGTGGTTCGTGCAATTGCACGGCAAGCAACACCCGCTCGGCCCCGACAAGGAGGCCGCCTTCCGCCGCTACCACGAGCTGATGGCGGCACCGCCCTCCGAGTGTCCCAAGACCCCGCCGACGTCCGACAAGGTCGCCTGCCTCTTCGACCGCTTTCTGGAGTGGGTCCAGAAGAACCAGGCCCCGGACCAGTCCGCCGGAACCGTTGCTGCCCTCGTGACTCTCCACACGGAGGGTGTAGCTGACCGGGTTGCGGATCGCGCGGGTTACTGGCCCGCGACTCCGCTTCGCCGTGTCGAGACTTTTCTGCTCCTGCTCGGGTTCCCGAAGAATCTCGGCAGGGAAAACCGGAAGTTGGTCGATACGGACCAAGCCCTTCCCGCTGCGGAACTCGTAGGGTTTCTCCACGACCGACGGAGGGAAGACGCAGTACCGATCACCCATGAGGAGATCCACGGGCATCCCGAGGAACCGGATGCGGGTGCGGACATCGGTCACTCCCTCCGGCAGTCGCATGTAGACGTGCCAGTTGCCCGAACACGTTTGGACTTCCATCGGCGACCGGAGACGGTTCTTCCTGAGCCAGCCCCACGTCGCCTTGTCTCTCGAATCCCCGTCCACCACGCAGAGCGGCGGACCCCCTCCCCGAACGCATGAGGACGCCCAGGTTGAAACGCTTCCTCTGGACCCACCATTTGATTTCGGCGCGGTTCATGAGTTTGGTTTGCCACTCCGGGAAGGCGGCCGCCTTGCCGCCCTCCCGGAGTAGCAACGGCTGATAGCCGTTGGCGAACACGTCGTCGATGATCTCGTTCATCGCGGACATTATGCCTCCTCAATTCGGATCGCCCGAGTACCACAGTTCCGCCGGACCCTGCCAGTACATCCGCTCGCCGCCGATCCAGTACGAGTAATAGCGCCGCTCGGAGGTCACGTAGAGGAGCTTGGTCGGCTCCCCGTATTTCTTGCGGTACTCCGCCTCGGTCTCGGGCGGTCGTTCGGACAGTAACGTGATGGCGGATGTGTCCTTCGGCGGACCCGGCGGGTATTGCGACGGCACGTCGCTGCCCGTCTTGCCGACTGTCGTCGGCTTCTCTTTCGCCGTCATCTTCACAACGACGACTGCGCCGATTGCGAAGACGAGGACCGCGAGGACGATTGTCCGGTAACGACTCGTGTCCTGGCGGATCGGTGTTGCAGGAACCTCGGGCGTGTTCATGTTCATCCTTTCAATGCTTCGCCACGAAGATGGCGACGACGAGGGCGAGGAGCAGGAATCCCAGGACGGCGATCAGCGCGATGCCGACGCCGTCACTGAAGGCTTTCGCACGCTCGGCCGCCACGTCGGCGGTCGGCAAGTCGCGCCTCGATACCCGCTCTGTGATCTCGACACTGAACTTCCCCTGTTTTGGCGTTTCACCGGCCATGTGGCCTCCCATTGGTTTGAGGAACGGTTTCCGGTGCCGGTAACAATTGCGGCACCTGCGTCGGCAAGTTCGGGACGTTACCGAGCTGTTGGGCCAGCAACTCCACTTTCTGCACGTACTGGAACACGGCCTGCATCATCGTGGGGACCGTCGCCATGAACGCCACGTACGCGTTCTCACCCTCGAAGGTGATCTTGACGGTGCGTTCCTGTTCGTACTCGTCAGGCCGGTCAGAAAAGGACTTGGTCACGACGTCTCCTTTCAGGGGCGATGCGCTTTGTGGTCGAGAGCTGTCCGTTCTTCGCTGGACCAGGGCGGAACCCGTTCGAGGAGCGCGCGAAGTTCGTCCAGCAATCGTTGAACGTGTGCAGGCAATTGCACGGGGTAGTCTTCCGCAGCCCATTCCTGCATCTGGCGGCGACGGTGCTGCCACCAGGACGTCCGGCCGCGCACGTTGTTCTCGTAGCGGTGGACGAGGTAGATCGGGATGCCGATCGCGGCGGCCACGTTCAGGAGGATGAACATGATCCACAGAAAAATCAGCATGTTCTGTCCTTTCACTTGGGTGCGCGCAGAGGCGCACCGCTTAATGGCGAACCAAAGGGGTTCGTTGTTGGGAGCGTAGCGAATGGGCGGGTGGGTCACTAAAGGGCTATAAAGGCCTCACTTCAATCCGAACACGGCTTTGCCGAGGTCGAGAAGATTCTTTGCACTCGGCTCCGCCGGAGTGATCTTGGTGATGAAGGCACCGGGGTCGGCCTTGATCTTCTCGATCATGGCCTGACGGGCACTGGCGACGTCGGTGCCAGCTTCGATGATGGACTGAAACGGGTGTCCGATGTTCCACAACATGGTTAGTTGGGGGTAGAAGATAAAGAGTAACCGTTCACCCCTCCAAGGGCAGGAGGGACGGACTGGGCAAGTCGGCTCGGTGATTATGGACGGCTTCGATCAAGAAGGGCAGGATGTTTCGATCTTGCAAGCGCAGGGTTTGCGTGACGGTCCGCATACGTTCGAC
>JBBQPD010000749.1:0-3831 GCA_038331535.1 Gemmatales bacterium
CCCCGCTGCGCGCCGGTGGCCCCCCCACCCGCTACACCGCCCCCCCCCCCGACGGGGCGGGTCCCCGGCGCACCGTGCGGGTCGCGGCTCGTAAACTCTGATTGGTCAGGCGTCATCGTAGGGTGGATCAAGCGAAGCGAAACCCACCCCGCAGACTTCTCCGGTGATCGACCGGGAATCGTCCATTGTAGCAACTGGAGTGCCGCCGACGGAGGCACCTTACTGGCGGGAGCCGTCCAATCGAAAAATCGCCGCACGCTCGGAAAAAAACTTGCATGCGCGCACAGGAACGGGTAGCATTCCTCTCGTTGAAGGGTTTCTCTCCCGCCTGCACTGTCGACGAGCCTGGTGCGAACGGAATCGCAAAACCATCCGCTTCCCTCGCCGTGATGAACCACCTGATGACCAACCAAGTGTTCCGCACGCCGCGCTGTTCCCTGCTCTTTTTCTCCGGCTTTCTCGGCATTTGCCTCCTGGCTGGCCTGGGCGCCGCCCCGGCGCCGACCGTCGGCGTCCGCCTCCACTCGGGAGAAGAGGCTGCCGAACCGTCGTCCGCGCGCGAACAGGCGATGGTTGCTCGGCGCGGCGCTCACCTGTCGCGCGTAGGCGTCGAGGGCTGGCATAAGTCCGGCTTCCGGGGCAAGGGCGTCAAGGTCGCCATTCTCGACTCCGGCTTCCGCGGCTGGAAAGACCACCTGGGCAAGAGCCTGCCCGATAACGTGACGGTCAAGTCCTTTCGGTCCGATGCCGATCTGGAGGCGCGCGACAGCCAGCACGGCATTCTCTGCGGCGAGGTCGTCCATGCCCTCGCTCCCGATGCCGAACTCCTGTTCGCCAACTGGGAGGCCGACGAACCCGAGCGCTTCCTCGACGCCGTGCGCTGGGCGCGCGAGCAGGGGGCGCGGGTCATCACCTGTTCGGTCATCATGCCGAGCTGGGGCGACGGCGAGGGCGGCGGCCCCGTCCACCAGGAGCTGGCCCGCATCCTCGGCGGCGCCAGGGTCGATGACGTCTTGTGCTTCGCCAGCGCCGGCAACACGGCCAACCGCACCTGGAGCGGCGCCTTTCAGGACGGCGGCGATGGCTTCCATTGCTGGACGAAGGGCGTGACCGCCAATCCCCTGACGCCGTGGGGCAGCGAGCGCGTCTCGATCGAGCTAACCTGGAAGGCCGCGGCCGAATTCGAGGTACAAATCCTCGACGCCGACACGGGCCGAGTCGTGGCGTCGTCGTCTGCCAAAGCGGAGGAACGACACAGCGCCCAGGCCCGGTTCGAACCAGCGCCGGGACGCTCGTACCGGGTGCGCGTCCGGCAGCTGCGGGGAGCGCCCTGCTCCTTCCACTGCGTCGCGCTGGGGAGCGGCCTGGAGTTTTCGACCGCCTCCGGCAGTGTCTGCTTCCCCGCCGACGGCCCCGCCGTCATCGCGGTCGGCGCCGTGGACGCGGACGGCCGGCGGATGACCTACAGCTCGTGCGGGCCGAACTCAACCAAGCCGAAGCCGGACTTGATGGCGACGGTGCCGTTCCCAAGCCTGTGCCGCGACAAGCCGTTCTCCGGCACGTCGGCGGCCGCGCCGCAGGCGGCGGCGCTGGCGGCGCTGTGGTGCGGCCGTCATCCCGACTGGGCCCCCGCGAAGGTGCGCGAGGCGTTGTGCAAGACGGCGCGCGACCTTGGCGCTCCAGGCGTCGATAGTGAGACGGGTTATGGGCTGATTCAGCTGCCGTCGGAGTGAGCCGCGCTTTTCACATTTACACTTCATACACGTGTTCGGCGGCGCGCAAGGATGGGTCTCCAGGAAAATCTGCGGTGGAAGAGGATTAGCGCTTGACGGCGCGGTAGGAGCCTGATTTACTGCCTGTGGGCCGGAGTGCCAGGGCCGACTGCGCAACTCCTTTCTCATGTCTAGCGGTTCGGCGCGAGCCGTAGCGAACAATCGGGAGCCCTACCTGCTCGGCGCGAGCCCTACCTGCTTGGCGCGCCGGCCCTACCTGCTCGGCGCGAGCCATACCTACTCGGCACCTGGTGCATACCGACTCGGCGCGAGCCCTACCTGCTCGGCGCCGGTCAGGATAATCAGTAGTTCGGCGAGAAGTATAGACAGCATCAGGAGGCCCAACGATGACGACGACGCGAATCGGTCGCAACGACCTCTGTCATTGCGGCAGCGGCAAGACGTTCAAGAAGTGCTGCCTGAGATCCAAATCGAGCCAAGAGTTCGCTCCTACCGGCTGGCGCCACCCTCCAGGACAGCCGGACGCCGCTCCGCCTGAGGGTGGCGAGTGGATCGATTACTTCTTCGTCAAGGGCAAAGGATGGACGCATAAGAAGGAACTCAAGCCGGGTGACCAGTACAAGATCAAAGAGGGCGGCTGGGAGACGGTCCAGCCCGAACGCCTAATTCGCGCGACGATGGAACACCCATTCTGGGTCAAGGACAAGGGGTGGACAGAAGCCGGCAATCTCAAGCCGGGAGACTTGGTACGCACCGATAATGGGTGGGTGCCGATCAGCAAAGTCGAAGACACCGGACAATACGAGAAAGTGTACAACCTACGGGTGGCCGACTACCATACCTACTTTGTGGGAGACGAAGGTTGGAGCTTCGCTGTCTGGGCTTACAATGCTTACAAGGTTGGGAACATGCTCACTCGGACGGTCGGAGGACGGACGGAAACGGTGAATCTCCCTGCGATTGACATGGGGCATCTTCTGTCCGTAATGGTCGATGGGAATAAGGTACGAGGATTTCATATCCTCCCCGCGTCTGTGATTGCTGTCACTTCAACAAGCCCCATAACCTTGCCAGTTGGATCGATCCTTATTGTGGATCGCGCTGGAGCGCCGATGACGAATGCCACGGTCCGGATAACGCCACTTCGAGTACCTGCGGATGGCTACGACGCCTTTGAAGCCATGGTGGAAGTGTTAGACGCAGCAGGAATTGTTGTTGCTTTCGATGCCGCGAAGTCTTTCTATCCGCAAGCCTGGACGGCGGATCAAATCCAAGAGGCGATTTACTCTGCTTACTCAACACACTACCGCAGCGGTGGTAGTCCGGTATTCTTGCGCGCGGCACTCACTACACCGAAGGGCGTGGTAATCGAAATGCGCGTCAACGGCAGTCAGAGTTCCTCTGGGACTAAGCTTACGGGCATACCTACCGCCTACCTCCGACAGGGTCAACATTTTACCGTCAATAATGCGCCCTGAGGGGTGGAAGGAGAGATCATGCCAGATAATTTATGGGAATTCGCTGTCATCGGCTCACAGGAGGCCCAGATTGCCCGCGTCGTGTGGAATGCAGGACGGCGTTTGCCTGCGGAACTCGTACTTGTAG
Organism: Gemmatales bacterium; assembly: GCA_038331535.1. Classification (GTDB taxonomy): domain Bacteria; phylum Planctomycetota; class Planctomycetia; order Gemmatales; family Gemmataceae; genus JBBQPD01. The sequence continues at coordinate 3,339 of JBBQPD010000749.1, forward strand.
CAGCGCAGTTAGGCTATTCGGCATCAGAAGTGGCGACGTATGATGTCGGCGAATTGGCCGAAGATATGGCCGTCGGTAGTGACATTTATCTTCGTGGGGCTTTGGTGCTGCCGGATGAGGATGGTGTACCTGCTACTCTCTTTGGCAAACCCTTGCTGAAAAAATAGATGGTGGCGCACATTCGCAGCGTGGCTGGGATTCAGTTGGCTCACAATTGCCAGGCATGCCTCTTTGCCGGAGAAGAAAAAGGGGGCAGGTTAATTTACGGCTGGAGCGCCGAACCAGCCGTTGCAGCAGACGGGGCCGGCATCACCAGATTCCGAGACATGATGCCTTTGCAGCCGGCCCCGCTGCTGATCTGTGGCGTGCGGCGGGGGGGCGCATGCGGCGACCCCCGACTGCGGGATACAACCCCTTCGGGGTAAATACATTGCGGCCTGGGCACGTTCGCCGGGGGTGCGCCTGCGGCGACCCCCGGCTGACGGATACAACC
>JBBQPD010000750.1:0-3829 GCA_038331535.1 Gemmatales bacterium
CTCGGGGGCGCCGTCTGCCTGCTGACCTATTTGGGCTTGATGCGCATTCCACCGCGGCCACTGTTTGCGACGACAACGGTTCTGATCACATTGCTGGCGGCGGGAATGGCGGCACAGGCTGTGGCATTTCTAGAGCGTGCCAATTGGCTCACTATGCTCGATACGATGGCCTGGGATAGTGAGTGGCTGGTTTCCGACAAGAGCATCGCCGGCCGAGCCATGCACACTCTGATCGGCTACACCGATCAACCAACCCAGATGCAGCTTCTGGTCTACGTCGCGGTCATTCTGGGAACGATCATTCTGATGTACCTAACCGGGCCGCAACAAAGCCGCCGCGTTGCAACGATCGGCTGACGAACGACGACGCCGTCAATCACAATCCCGATGTGAATTCTAGTCATTGCGGGATCGGGCGCAACGCACCAAGCTCAGAGGACGTTTCATTACGAGCCTACGCCACGGCAAGAACGGCACCGCCCGTGGATTTTCGGCTCGTATCCCTGCGTGTCGTCGTCGCTGCCACGATCTTCGTATCTTACTACCGTGGAAGGTTTGAAGCTTGCCGCGCTGGCGTTTGATAAAGAGGTAGCAAAGCTGTCCTGTTGCGCGGGCTGACCAGGTTTTAGATGTGTGTCATCAAGCACGTGGTGAATAGCGGACAGCCCGGCATTTCTCTTATCCGCCCCTTAGTTTAGGCACGCGTTCACCTTCATTCGGGCCGACACCCGCCCATCTTAATCGCACGGGTGTAACCTTTCGGCTTCCCCGACGAACCTACGTATGGTGGAGCCTCTCGGCCCGCCACGGGCGACTGCGTACGTCGCACAGCCAACCCACAATCGGAGCAACAGAAATGTCCAATCGCATGCTATCCGCACTGGTCGCCGGCGCTTTCGCCGCAGCCCTTGGATCGCTCGCTGCCACGTCGGCCAACGCGCAGATGAGCAACGCCGACAAGGAAAAAATGATGAAGGAAAATCAAGCCAAGACGATGAAGGTGCTGAGCGAGGGCAAGATGGAGAAATGTTTCGGCGTCGCGCTCAAAGGCCAGAACGACTGCTACGCTGGAGCGGGCACGAGCTGCGCCGGCACCAACACGGCCGACTACCAGGGCAATGCGTTCAAGCTTGAACCCAAAGGAACCTGCACGACGATGCAGACGCCGAAGGGGCCCGGAAGCTTGACCGCCAAGACTGCTTGATTGCGGTCATATCAAGCGGGCGGTGCAACCGCCCGCTTGCATCGCCCATATCTGGCGGAGGCCATCATGCCGTTCTCTGCAGCCACAAGTTCCGTCCCGCCGCGAGGTGGCGTCGGCCTCAAGGCGGAGCATTACCGCACGATCATCGAAACACGGCCCGACATCGGCTTCTTTGAGGTCCATGCGGAAAACTACATGGGCGCGGGAGGCCCGCCGCACCGTTACCTCGCCGCCATTCGCGAGCATTATCCGCTGTCGCTCCACGGCGTCGGATTGTCGATCGGCGCCGATCGGCCGCTCGACAGGGATCATCTTCGACGTCTGACGGAACTTATCGGACGTTACGCGCCGGGCCTGTTTTCAGAGCACCTGGCCTGGTCGTCGCACGACAGCGGCTTTCTCAACGATCTGCTGCCGGTGCCATACACGGCGGAGACGCTTGCCCGTGTGTCGGAGCATATCGACCAGATCCAGCAGGCGATCGGTCGCCAAATGCTCTTGGAAAATCCATCAACCTATCTCGCGTTCGTCGAGAGCACCTATTCGGAAACCGACTTCATCGCCGAGGTGGTGCGCGGCACGGGTTGCGGCCTGCTTCTCGACGTCAACAACGTCTACGTCGCCTCGACCAATCAGCAGTGGGATCCCGTCGCCTACATCGAGGCCTATCCGCTCTCTCACGTTCAGGAAATCCATTTGGCGGGCCATACCAGGGAAGCCGACGACAAGGGGCGGCCGCTCTTGATCGATACGCACGATCATCCCGTCGACGAGATTGTCTGGGACCTGTTCGCACATACGGTGCAACTGATCGGTCCTGTTCCCACGTTGATCGAATGGGACGCCGACATCCCTGCCTGGCCGACGCTCAAGGCGGAGGCGGAGCGCGCCGAGGCCATCACGATCGCCACGCAATCGGAGAAGATGCGCCATGCCGCGGTTGGCTGAACGGCAGCGGGATTTTGCCGCGGCGTTGCTCGATCCCGAGCTGCCGGCGCCGACTGGACTGGTTGGCCCCGACGGGGAGCCGAGCCTGAAACGTTTTTCCGTTTACAGGAACAATGTTGTCGCCGGTTTGACCGAAACTCTGAAGGACGCGTTTCCGGCGGTGCACCGCCTGGTGGGAACGGATTTCTTCCGGGCCATGGCGCGTGTCTATGTCGCGATCGAACCGCCGGATTCGCCGATCCTGCTCGACTACGGCACCGGCTTCCCCGATTTCATCGGAAGCTTCGAGCCTGCCGCGACCCTGCCTTATCTGGCCGACGTTGCGAGAATCGAGCGTGCCTGGTCGGAGGCCTACCACGCGCCTGAGGCCGCGACGCTCGAACTGGCGCTATTCTTGGCCATCGACCCCGAGCAGCTTCCCGCGATCTGCCTAACGCTTCACCCTTCGGTCCGTTTCGTCCGATCGGAGTTTCCGGCGCTCACGATCTGGCAGATGAATGTCGGCGATGGAGTCCCCGCGCCGGTGAACCTTGCCGCTGGAGGGGAGGATGCTCTCATTGTTCGGCCGATGGCCGATGTTGAAGTTCGATCGCTTCCCTTGGGCAGCCTGGAATTAACTCAGGAGCTGGCCAACGGAAGCTCAGTCCTCGCCGCGTTGGGAGCAGGCCTGACGGCGAATCCCCGCTTCGATCTGTCGGCCAATCTCTCCGACCTCATGCGAATAGGGGCTGTGGTCGGTTACAGCTTCGCTCAGGACAAGAAATCACGAACATCGGCGAGGCGGGCATGACCGCGGTTAAAATGCAGATGAACGCTACCAGCGTCGAACACGCCGTGGAAGCCGTGATCGAGTGGCTCGGTCGGGCGGCCTTGGTTGTGGCGCCGCCGCTCCTCCGCATTGCGCTGGCCGTGCCCTTCTTCAAATCCGGACTGACCAAGTGGGACGGCTTCCTGTCCTTGTCGCCGGCTGCGGTCTTCCTGTTCGAGGAGGAATTCAAGTTGCACATCTTCGGTCGGGCTTTCGACTTCCCGATGCCGACCGCGATCGCCTTCCTTGATGGCGTGGCCGAGATCGTGCTCCCCGTGCTGCTAATCATCGGGCTGGCAACCCGTTTCAGCGCAGTCGGGCTTCTCATCATGACTGGAGTCATTCAGCTCGTGGTGCCGGAAGGCTGGGCCAACTTTCACCTGCCGTGGACGGCGCTGGCGGTCGCCATCATCGCCCTTGGACCCGGCTCGCTGTCGCTCGATCATCTGATCTACAGGTTCCGTCAATCTCGCATGCCGCAAGCGTGATGCGAGCTCTGGCCGAGCCTGCCTTTGGAGGTTGTACTTAAATGGCCGAAGAGCCACGCAGCCGTATCCCCACGCTGAAGCTCGTCGGAAAGGACGCATCCTCCGACCGAGCCGTAAGCGGTAGCGCATACCACGCCGGTCAAGCGAAGCCGGTCGTTCGTGACGTGGATTGGTCGATCCTCATGGCACGCGCCCAGGACGGTGACGGGACGGCCTATCGTCGGCTCCTGGAGGACGTAACCCCCTATCTGCGCTCCCTTGCGGCGCGGCGGCACCGCGACCCGAGCGACGTGGAGGACGCGGTCCAGGATGTTCTGCTGACCATACATTCCATCCGCCAGACTTACGATCCGGCCCGGCCGTTCGCGCCCTGGCTGGTTG
>JBBQPD010000751.1:0-3816 GCA_038331535.1 Gemmatales bacterium
GACGACTGCACCAAGCCGGATCGCGTCGTCGTCGGCGTGCGCCGGCCCGAGGTCGCCGAGGTGCTGCGCGAGCTGTATGTCCCTTTCCTGCGGACAGAGCGGCCGTTCCTGGTCATGTCGCCGGAGAGCGCCGAGATGACCAAGTACGCCGCCAACGCCATGCTGGCGACGAAGATCAGCTTCATCAACGAGATGGCGAACCTGTGCGAGAAGCTGAGCGCCGACATCAACGACGTGCGCCGCGGCATCGGCCACGACGCGCGCATCGGCTTCCAGTTCCTTTTTCCCGGGGCGGGGTTCGGCGGCAGCTGCTTTCCCAAGGACACGCGCGCCCTCGTCTATCTCTCAAAATGCGTGGGCGCCGTCCCGGAGATTCTGGAAGCCGTGGATCGCGTCAACGAGCGCCAGAAACAGGTGCTCGGCCAAAAAGTGAAGTCTCACTTCGGGGACGCACTGCGCGGCAAGACGCTGGCCGTCTGGGGACTGTCTTTCAAGCCGCGCACCGACGACGTCCGCGAGGCGCCGGCGCTGGTGCTGATCGATTTCCTGCTATCCGAAGGCGTTAAGGTCCGCGTCCACGACCCCGAGGGGATGCCGAACGTGAAGGCCAGTTACGGCGACAAACTCGTCTACTGCGATCGGCCGTATGGCGCCCTGGAAGGCGCCGACGGCCTGGCGATCGTGACCGAGTGGCAGGAGTTCCGCAATCCCGACTTCGAGGTGATGCGCCGGCTGATGAAAGAGAAAGTGATCTTCGACGGCCGCAACCTGTACGAGCCGAAGGTGCCGGCGGGCTTCGGGTTCACGTACTATTCCATCGGCCGCAAACCGAGCACCGCCGAAGGATAGGTGCGCGACACATTTCGCGAAACGTAAACAGGCCCGAATCCAGTCCTCTTCAAGGAGTCTCCACCATGAAGCGTGTCCTTCCTTTTCTGGCTCTGCTGCTGGCCGGGCCGAATGTCCGGGCCGACGAGCTTAAGCAACTTCTCGACGTCCCCTACGGCAAACATCCGCGGCAGGTTCTCGACTTCTATCCCGCCAAATCCGACAAGCCGACGCCGGTTGTCTTCTACATCCACGGCGGCGGTTGGCAGGCCGGCGACAAGAAGATGAATCCCAAAGCGTTCCTCGACAAGGGCATCTCCGTCGTGTCGATCAACTATCGCTACACCAAACACGGCGTCGAAGACAAGGTCGAGCCGCCGGTGCTGGCGCCGCTGAGCGATGCCGCCCGCGCCCTCCAGTTCGTCCGCTCCAAGGCCGCGGAGTGGAACCTCGACAAGAAGCGCATCGGCGCCACCGGCGGCTCGGCCGGCGGCTGTTCGTCGCTCTGGCTCGCCTTCCACGCCGACCTGGCCGACCCCAAGAGCGACGACCCAATCGCCCGCGAATCCACACGTCTCTACTGTGCGGCGGTCAACGGCGCCCAGACCAGCCTCGACCCGAAGGAACTGCTCGAATGGATGCCGAACTACACCTACGGCGCTCACGCGTTCGGCCTCTCGAATCTCAAGCAAGTGTCCGAGAAGCGCGAGAGCGTGTTGAAGTGGATCAAGGAATACTCGCCGATGGAACTCGCCACCAAGGACTCCCCGCCGATCGGCCTGTTCTACGGCGGCGACAAGGACGCCAAGGTCGGCGACTCCCCGAAAGACCCGACGCACTCGCCGATTCTGGGCATCAAGATGGAAGAGAAGTTGAAGGAACTGGGCGTGGACGTGGTGCTGGTCTATCCGGGACGACTGAATGAGAAGTACAAGAACAGCACGGAATATCTCATCGATCACCTGTTGAAGTAGGCGAAAGAGGTAGTTGTCACGGTTTCGTTGCACGAGCCGCGACCGTCAGGGAGCGCTGGCAAACGTCCCCTGACGGTCAGCTACTTCATCTTCAGCGCATCGATCAACCACTGAACGCCATCCGTTCCCGGTTCGGCGAGCAGGCTCAAGCGCTTGGCGCGCAGCATTTCATACGTGTCGCTTGTCGATTTGTAGGTGTTTCGCAGCGTTTCTGCCGGCACGCGGCGGTTCAGTCCATCCACCGGCGCTTCAATGCGCAGCGATCTCGGCGCCAGCGACGTTGCAATGTCGCACAGGTCGCCCGTGGTGAGAGCGCCGGGAACGATGGCATCATGCGGCACATACACGAATGGACTCTCCAGCACCGACTGATAACCGACCAATCCGTTCTGGGCGTAGACGACCTTGACCGAGTCCTCGTAGAGCGCACCGAACAGGGCCAGCAAGGCTCCCATCGGTTCGGATTGATCCGGCAGCGGTTCGAGTTCAAGCGGCATTCCGAGGTCTTTGCCGTGCGGATTCGTTTTTGCGAAGGATGTTCCCCAAAGAGCGATGCGCGCGCTATCGACTTCCTTCAGCGCGCTCAAAAAGTGGAGAACGCTGCGCACGTCGCGCAATTGCGCGCCGAGCAACGTTTGGCCGAGCATCTGTGTGCTTGACGATAGAGAGGTAGACGAACTACGACGACCGCGGCCATCGCCTGCGCGCGTCTCGCCGGTACCGCGCACGTCCGGCAGACAGACGACGACACCTGCATTCAGCAACGCGGCAATTTCCGCCGCGTTATTCTTGAGGAAAGCCGCTTTCCCCTCCTGGCACAGCCCGACGACGACCGGCGCCTTCGCCTCGCTTTTCGCCGGCATAAACAATAACAGCGGAACCACAATGCCTCGCTCGACCTCCAGTTCGATCTTTTCCAGAACGCCGCCTTCAAGCGACTGGAGCGGGTGCATCCGCACGTTCGGATCGCCCTTCGGCTCGATCGCGCCCAGGAGCGGTTGCCACCTGTCACGAAGCTGACTCCGGATCGCTCCAACCGTGGAGAGGAGGCGGTGGCCAGAACGCTGGGTTCCTGCCCGATCCATTCCGACTTCACCGGCGAGAACGTGCAACGACTTCATCGCCTTCGCCACGTCGGGCGTCACGCACCACAATTCCTCCGACTTGTGACGGACGTTCGACTCCTTCTCCGGGATGGGCAAATCGAACCACTGCTTCAGAGCGGCGTGGATGCCCTTGCGATGTTCGGGGCCGATGTTGTTGCAGTGCGTCGCTACCGGCGGCTTGCCGGACAATCCGCCACGGCCGGTCGCGGCGGCGAGGTGTTTGTTCGGTCCGTAGAAATCCCAGATCGTCTCGAAACGGCGATAGATCGGATCGTGTTCCTTGTCCCAGGCGAACTCGTGGCCGTAGATGACACCGCGCGGCGCGACCGAGCTAACGATAACCCACGGCAAGAAGCCGTCCGCGGCCGAGCGGCGCAGGTTGCGCGTCGATTCCCAGCTGCCGCCGCCGGCCCAGTTGATGCTCGTCTCGGCGTCCGCGGGCAGCGGAAACATCGTTTCGGGCTGCGGGCCGCCGAAGTTGAAGGGAGCGACGACGGTGATGCGCGGGTCGAGCGCCGCGGTTACCGCCGCCGGGTCGCCGCCGCCAGCGACGGAGCCTAACAGTGCGATTTTATTCTTGTCGATGCCGGGTCGGGACAACAGCAGATCGACGCCGCGCATCAGATCCCACGCCATCCAGCCCATGAGGCTCTCGCCGACGAGATCCAGCTGCAGCGCCTCGTTGTAGCGGAAGTAGTAGTCCTGGCGCGAGACGCCGAACGACTTCGGGAACGCGGCGGCGTCCTTGAACGGATGCTGTCGGCGCTCGCCGTGGCCGAGTTGATCCATCACCAGAACGAGGCAGCCCTGCTTCGCCCAGGTGATGCCCATGTCCTGCAATTCGCCCTGGGTTTTGGCGTTGTGATGACTGTGAACGATCAAAATGCCGGGCATCGACGCGCCCGGTT
>JBBQPD010000752.1:0-3804 GCA_038331535.1 Gemmatales bacterium
GGGCGGCTGGGTCGGCTTCAACTTCGCCGTCGCCTTCGATCGCCCGGTGCGGGTCATCAACGACGCCGCGATGCAGGCGCTGGGCAGCTACGAGGGCGGGCGCATGCTCTTTCTGGGACTGGGTACGGGCCTCGGCTCGGCTTTCATCGCGGAAAACGCGATCATCCCGCTGGAACTGGGCAACCTCCAGTACCGCGACGGCGGGACGCTCGGCCAGGCGCTGGGCAAGAAGGGTTACGACCGCCTCGGCAAGGAGGCCTGGATCGAGGCCGTGAAGGGGGCGGTCGGCTCGCTCACCGCGGCGTTCGTGGTTGACTACGTCGTGCTGGGCGGCGGCAACGCGAAGAAGATGAAGGGCTTGCTCCCTTCTATCCGCATGGGGCACAATCTGACCGCCTTCCGGGGCGGCCACCGGGTGTGGAACATCGAACACGTCCCCACGCTGTCCGCCGACGGGCAATCCGTCACGCCGCGTCCCGCGTCCGAATGGCGCGTGATTTGAAGAAGCTCAATCGGAAGCGGTATCAACTACCGGCTTGTCGAGGATCAGCACGCCGTTGAGGTGATCGACCTCGTGTTGCCAGGCCCGTGCTTCCAGGCCACTGACGACCTTGTCGATCACTTCCCCCTCAAGGTTGAACGCTTGCACTCGAACGGTGTTGAACCGGCGCACCTTGAGGAACACCCCCGGCAAGCTGAGGCAGCCTTCCGAATCCTCCAGCGTGTCTCGCCCCTCGACGATAACCGGATTGAGCAGCACCTGTTCCTGATCCGCCTGTTCGGGGTCGCCGGTCACGTTGAGGACGACGATCCGGTAGGGCAGCTCCACCTGATTCGCCGCCAGGCCGATGCCGTTTCCCTCGTACATCAGCTCGAACATCTCGTCGGCATCGCGATACACCTGCTCGGTGACGACCGTCAACGGCTCTGCCTTTCTTCGCAAGGCCGGGTGGGGGTGGAGAACGATCTTCATGGCTACTGGTCCCTGGACAATTCACCACAAAGGCACAAAGGACACTCTGGAAAACAGAGGCGAGAGATCGATAGAGAAAGGGCGAACAAGCTATCCCCTGGCCCGACCAAGAACCGATTCTATCGCTCTTTTTGCCTTCCTTTGTGTCCTTTGTGCCTTCGTGGTGAACAACGTCCTAACCCAGCAATGCCCGGATCGGCTTTCCCGTGCTGACGACGAAGGGACGACCCTGCTGATCGGTCACGTCGGCATGGGGATCGATGCCCAGACAGTGGTAGATGGTCGCCGCGACGTCGCCAGGTCCGACCGGGTTGGTGGACGGATACGCGGCGCTGCGATCGGACGAGCCGTACACCTGGCCGCCGCGAACGCCGCCGCCGGCCATCAGGAGGGAATAGCAGAAGGACCAGTGATCGCGCCCAGCGGCCCCATTGAGGCGCGGCGTCCGGCCCATGTCGCCCATCCAGACGACGAGCGTTTCGTCCAGCATTCCTCGGCCGTCGAGGTCATCGAGGAGTGCCGACACCCCCTGATCCGTGGTGGGCAGCAACGTGTTCTTCAGAGCGGGGAAGTTGCCGGAGTGCGTGTCCCAGTCGCGATTGCCGAAGGAGTAGACCGTGACCAGCGGCACTCCTGCCTCCACGAGCCGCCGGGCCAGCAAGCAGTTCTGGGCGAAGGGCGTCGGCCCATAGGAGGCGCGGATTTTGTCCGGCTCTTTCGCGAGGTCGAAGGCGTCGCGCGAGGCAGGGGAAGCGAGCAGTTCATAAGCCCGGCGCGTGAAGTCATCGAGGTTGCGCATGCCGGAGGTGGCTTCCAGCACGGGGGCGGCCCGGCTCATCTGTTCCAGCAGCGTCCGCCGACTGTCGCGCTGACGGCGGTCTCCTTCCGCCCACAGAGCGGCGACGCCCGGAATATCCACTGCCCCGGTCAAGGGCCGCACGAAGGGGACGGTGAACGGATCGTGAATCTTCCCGAGACAGCCGCCATTCTGGCCCATGCTGTCGTTGTTGCCGAAATGGCGCAGGTCGCCAAGCGTCACGTACGGGAACACCGGCTTTTCCGCGGGGCGTAGCTTGCTGACGACCGAGCCGAGCGAAGGCATGTCCAGCGGCGTCGCGGGCGGCTCGATGCCCAGGATGGCGTTCTTGGGGTGCGAATAACCCGTCAGCGCCAGGTAGGCGCCGATGGCGTGATCGTTATCGCGATGAGTGACGGAACGGACGAGTGCGTAGCGCCCGGCTCGCTCGGCCAGGCGCGGCAAATGCTCGGTGATCGAGATACCCGGAACGCGGGTAGCGATCGGCTTGAACTCGCCCCGAATCTCCTTGGGGGCGTCTGGTTTCAAGTCCCAGACGTCGAGGTGCGACGGCCCGCCATAATTGAAGATCAGGATGCAGGCTCGGGCCTTGCCAAACCCGCCTGCTCGGGGCCGGGTCTCAGCGCGTGCCCGCAGGGCGTCGGCCCACAACAGCCCGGTGAACCCGAGTCCGCCGACGCGCAGGGCTTCGCGACGAGTGAAACCGTCACAGAGGCCGACCCCGCGATTGAGTACTGAAATCATGGCGGCATCCTTCTTTCAAGGAGTCGTCCAGCGGTCTATCCTGCGTTCTGCTAGTGGCAGGATACCGCTTCCGTGCGAACGAATCCACGATAACCAGAAATAGCCTCGTCATTTAGACGCGACCCGATAGGGGAGCGCGTCGTGTGGCGCGCTCCCCTATCGGGTCGCGGCTAAACATTTGTTGAAACGAGTTTTCCTGCGGAATTGATGCCCCACGCGACTGACGTTTCTTCCACCTTACCGCCGATGCGCTCGCCACAGCGACGTGCCGATCTTTTGCTCCCACACCACCTTGCCGTCGCGCGTCACTTCGAGAATGCCCTTGTTGTTGCTCACCACCAGCGTGTTGCCGCTCGGCAGCCGCGAGGCGTAGCAGGCGCCCGGAGTCTGGTACTCCCACACAATCTTGCCTGCGAAATCGACCTCCAGCACTTTTCCCGCGCTGCTGTTGACCGCGAGGTAGTGGCCGCCGGGAACGCCTTCGACGCCGCTCCAACTGCCGCGGATGGGTAGCGACACCGTTCGCACTTCCTTGCCGGCCGGGTCGATCTCGCGCACCGCGCCCTCCATCGAGACACAGACCATGTGGCCGTTGCGCAGCCGCTGGACGCTGTGGATGAAGAAATTGTCCGCCGGTTTGTAGGTCATCACTTCCTTGTGGTCGGGCGTCACGACGTGGAGGCTGTGGTTGGTGCCGATGAACGTGTGGCCGTTCGCCAGGCGGGCGCAGGCAATGGGCGTGTTGATCTTGTGCGCCCACAATTCCTTGCCCGTCAGGTCGCGCTCGGTGACCTGGTTGGCGTTCAGCTCCGCGACGAGGAAACGGCCGCCGCTGAGAACCTGGGCGTCGATGGGACAGCCGTTCACCGCGACTTCCCAGAGAATCTTGCGGTCGGCGCCGATCTCCCAGACCTTGTTGGCGTGCATCTCCGGCACGAGCGTGTAGCCGAGGTGGCGCGGCTGTTCGGCGAGCTTGGCGAGATCGACGTTCGCGGCATTCGCCTCCCACCACGCGGTCCAGACACCGCGGCGCAAGTTGCGCGCCGCGTCGGTGTCGCCGAGCACGATGCCGGGTGGATAGCCGTCGGAGAGACGAACGAGCGTATCCTCCGCCTGCCAGGTCAGGTCGCCGAGCTGGTCGGTGGCGATTTCGATCAGCGGCGGCACTCCCGCCTTGTCGCGGCCGGCGAGCAGCCCCTGCGCCGCCCGGAATCGGACGGTCGCTTCCTTGTCGGCGAGCAGATTGCGGACTTCACTACGCAGTTCGGCG
>JBBQPD010000753.1:0-3800 GCA_038331535.1 Gemmatales bacterium
GGCATCGTCCTCACGACCTTCGCGGACGAGAAGGCCATCGCCAGGCAGCGGAAACTCTGGCTCAAGGCGGCCGACGCCATCGAGTCGCTGGAGATGCCGCCCGTCGGCGAGGTGCCAAGTTCACCGGCCCAGCGGAGCTGAAGAAGCTGCTGTTCAAACGGCAGGGACCGTTCCTGCGCAACGTGGCGGAGCGGATGCTCACCTATGCTCTGGGCCGCGAGCTGCACTACTATGATGAGTGTGCGCTCGAGGAAGTGACGGCGGCGCTCGATAAGAACGAACAGCGGTTCTCGGCGCTGGTGCTGGGGATCGTGCAGAGTTATGCGTTTCAGCATCGGCGAAATGCGGACCAATGAATTGCCGCTGGCGGCTTAGCGGGAGCAACCGCTAAGCCGCCAGCGGCAAAAAGGAACCCCCACCGTGACACCACACGGCATAGGACCGACACGGCGCGCGGTCCTGCGCGGCGCGGGCGCATTGATGGCGTTACCGTTCCTCGAATCGTTTCCCACGCTTGCCGACGGTGCGAAGAAGGCCGGGCCGCCGCTGCGCATGGCCGTCTTCACCGTCACCGGCGGCACTGTCCTCGAATCGTGGAAGCCGACGGACGCCGGGCCGCTGACCAAACTGCCGTCGATCCTGCGCCCACTTGAGTTCGCGAAAAACGATCTCGCGGACGGGAGAGCGTGGCAGCGCGCGTTGAACCAAAACGCCCCACTGGCGCTGACGTTCGGCGGCGGCGTGTTCGTCGGCGCCAACTGGCGCGGCCGATTGCTGCGCTCGACCGACGCCGTCACCTGGCGCGAGGTCCACAAGTGCGAGCATCACGTCGAGGCGCTGGCGTTCGGCGGCGGGTAATTCTCAGATATATCCGATCATGTCGTAAACCTCGGGAACCGAGGGCGCAATTCTCTCCGCCTTGACCCGCGTCTGCCTGCTGTGCTATACCCGGCAGGCCCATACCTCGGCCCTCCGTGCGCCGCGGCGGGTTCGCTCCCTGGAGGGGCGGCATGCGCATTGTCGTCTTTTCCGACCTGGTTCCACCGCTGCTCCTGGGCGGCTACGAGGTCGGTGCAGCCCTGGTCATCGACGAGCTGAAACGGCGCGGCCACGAGCTGCTGCTGCTGTCGGCGCGCGACTACTTCGTGCAAGAGGGAGACGGCTTTCGCTACGCCTGCCACGGCGGCCCCGACTGCCCCCCCCTTTTCGACACCGGCCTGTGCGTCTTCGGCTCGCTGTGGCACCTGCTGCGCACGCTGCCGGTCCGCCTGCTCCAACGCACGACGAGCACGCTGCTGGCCCGGCGGCGTTATCGCCAGGCCGTGGCGGCGTTCCGCCCGGAACGCGTACTGCTGTTCAACCCGCGCGGCGTCGTCGCCCCAGTGCTGCACGACCTCGCGGAGCTGGCCCACAAGGCCGGCGCCCCGGTTCACGCCTACGTCGGCGACGACTGGCTCGCCGAGTGGCCGGCCGCCAACCCACTGCTGCGCGTCCTGGCGCGCTGGTGCGCCTCGTCACACCCTGCGGTTCGGCTGACGGGGAAGCTTCTGGCCGCCGCCGTAGAGTGGGTGGGCTGGGCGCCGTCTCACTCGCCGCGCGTCGATCGCTTCTTTTTTTGCAGCGACTTCGTTCGCCGGCTGAGCCTGACTCGCTCCTGGGGCGTGGCGGCGCACGAGGTCGTTCCGTGGGGCCTGGCGAACGGAGAGAAGTTGTCGCCGCCGCCCGCCGACCACTTCGACGGCGACGCCCCGCTGACGCTGCTGTTCGCGAGCCGGCTCGACGAGCGCAAGGGACTCGATGTGTTGCTGCGGGCACTGGCCGGCTGCCGGGCGCATCACCACGTCGTCGTCCTCGGCGAAGATACCAGCGCTCACGCCCTGGCCTGCAAGCGGATCGTGGCCGAGTTGGAGCTGGTGCAGCGGGTTCACTTCCTCGGCCGGCTGACCCACGCCGAGACGCTGGCGCGCCTGGGCAAGCTCGGCCACGTCCTGGTCGTGCCGTCGGTCGGCGACGAACCGTTCGGACGCGTCGTGCTGGAAGGCATGGCCCTGGGTTTACCCGTCGTGGCGTCCGACGGTGGCGGCACGGCCGAGGTGATCCGCCACGGTGACACGGGCTTCCTGTTCGCGCGCGGCGCGACGGCGGAGCTGACGGCGGTCCTCGACCGTCTGGAAGACGACCGCGAATTGTGCGGCCGCGTCGGCGCCCGCGCCCGGCGCTCGGTGTTGCAGCGCTTCACCATCGAGCGCATGGTGGACCGCCTGCTCGGTGATACGCCGGCCGTGTCACCGACGCGCCGCGCCGCGTGAGTGACGATCAAAAGATAACCACAGAGGCACAGAGACACAGAGAAACCATGGACCGGTATCGTCCGCGTTCCCATGTTTTCTCTGTGTCTCTGTGCCTCTGTGGTGAAAAATTGAAAGGGATCAACGTGCGCGTGATCGTCAATCAACTGCCGGCGGCGGGCCGTCAAACCGGGGTCGGCCAGTACACGTCCCAGTTGGTGCGACAACTGCGCGCGGCGGCCGGCGTCGCCGTCGAGGAGTTTCCGTCGGCCTGGCTCATGAGCGCCGTCGGTCTCGCGCGCCGCGGTCGCTCCCTCTTCGCCGCCGGCAAGCGCTCGGAAAAGCCGGCATCCTCGGCAGGAGAGAAGCCGAAACCGTCCTGGAAGCACCGCGTCGTCGGTTTGCTGCGCCGTGCCGGCGAGGGACTGATGGAACGCCGCTTTCGCGCCGCCTGCGCCCGCCATCGGCCCGACGTTTATCACGAGCCGAACTACTTCCCGATGCCGTGCGACCTGCCGACCGTCGTCACCGTCCACGACCTGTCGGCCCTGCTTCATCCGGAATGGCACCCCGCCGACCGGGCGGCCAACTTCGAGCGCCGCTTCCGCGCCGGTTTAAGCCGCACCAGCCACGTCCTCACCGATTCCGACTTTGCCCGCCGGGAGATCATGCAGACGCTGCACCTGCCGCCCGACCGGGTGACGCGCACCTACATGGGCGTGCGTTCCGATCTGCGGCCGCTGCCGGTAGAAGAGGTCGCGGCGGGTTTGCAGAAGCTCGGCTTGCCGCCGCGTTATTTCCTGCACCTGGGCACGCTGGAGCCGCGCAAGAACGTGTTGACGCTGATGCGCGCCTACTGCGGCCTGCCCGGCGCGGTGCGCGAACGCTATCCGCTGGTTCTCGTCGGCGGCTGGGGCTGGAACGCGGCGGACGTGGCCGACTTCCTCGACCGCGAGGGCCGACAGAAGGGCGTCCTGCACCTCGGCTTCGTCGCCGACGAGCATTTGCCGCTGCTGTACAACGGCGCCCGCGCGCTGGTCTTCCCGTCGCTCTACGAGGGCTTCGGCCTGCCGCCGGTGGAAATGCTGGCGTGCGGCGGCGCTGTGCTGGCCTCGACCGCCGGCGCAGTGGCCGAGACCGCCGGCGCCGCGGCGCACCTGATCGACCCAATGGATGAGGATGCGTGGCGTGGGGCGATGCAGCGGGTCGCCGAGGACGACGACTGGCGGCAAGCGCTGCGCGCGGGCGCCATCGAGGCGGCGCGGCCGTTTACCTGGGAACGCTGCGCGCTCGAGACATTGGCCGTGTATCGCAAGGTATGCGGAGGAGAGATGCGCCTGGCGGCGTGACGGGATCAGGCTTTCACTTCGAGCCAGGCGCTCGTCGCGGCGTAATCGATGTGCAGAACAAAGGGATCGAGCAGCCCGCCGCCGAGACCGAGGAGGGGAGTGATGGCCACATCATCGCGCTTCGGGAAAAGAGCCAAGATTTCGGTGGCAACAAAATGACGGT
>JBBQPD010000754.1:0-3792 GCA_038331535.1 Gemmatales bacterium
CCCATTGATGCGCTGCCCGGCTCAAGCAAACCGATCACCGACCGCGTCCGCCAGCGTAAACCGGCGAACATGACGACGCTCCTGTTCCGCAACTACCCCTGCCTGGCCCAGAGTTCCGCCGCGGAACGACTGCAGCAGGAAGGCTGGTTCCGGCCCGACGCGGACGAGGAAGCGAAGGCGGAGAAGGAGAATCGGACGGCGGAAGAGTACTGGGACTTCCCCGAGGACAGCTCCTGGTTTCGGAAGCGCGGCAACCGCTTCACCGACCCGCAAACCGGGAAGCCCGGCAAGGCGCGGGCCCGCCTCGTGCTGGAAAAGGACCAGCACGCCGACGTGCTCTGGGATCTGGCCGCGCGCATCTGGACGCGCCACGGCGAGGCGAACCATTTGTTGTTCGAGGATCCGCGGCGCGAGGCGGAAATGTACCAAAACGCCGCCGTCTACTGCAAGAAGTTCGACGTCGCCGTCGGCGCGCAGTTGCCGCCGCCGCCGGGTGGCGAAGAGTCTCTTTCGGGCGACGAATTGAAACAGTACAAGGCGGCGCAGTACCTGTTCGAGTACAAGTTCTACCGCGACCTGAGCAACTTCGTGGTTCATTTCAATCACCCGAAGATCGAAAGGCAGCCGACGACCATCGCCGCACGCAAGCTGTTCTTCCAGGCGGAAACGGCTTACCTGGAAGGCGACCTGGTGAAGGCGCGGGCGACCTACGAGAAGCCGGCTGCCGTGGCGGCCTGGCGCGACGAGGTGCTTTTGGGCGGCAAGCGCGACAACGACGGTGTACTCCGCCCGAAACGGGGGGCCATCCCGACCGAGCACCGGATTTTCCGCGACGACGTGATGATCCAGGAGTACACCTTCGAAACGCAACTGCGTTACATGCAATTCTTCAGCGAGCAGAACGGCTCACAGATCCTGAAGGGCGTCTTCCGCACCGGGGCAGGCATGGTCGTTCCCCTGACGCCGCCGCCGGGCAGCATGGATTTACTCCCCTGGGGCATGGCCCCGTACGCGATCGAGAGCGAGTGGACGGCGCCGCCGATCATGCGCGCCTTCGCCGATTTCCGCGGTCCTTTCGACGTTTTGGTTTTCGACATGGACGAGAAAGAACAGCACTTGCTGGCCTGCGGACTGCTCGGCACGGCCGGCAATCCCGGCCCGGCAGCCGCGCTGCTGTCGCTCACGCTGACGGAAGCATGGAGCAAGCCGCTCATTTCCGACCAGGCGCGGGCTTCCGCCCGCGAGCGCAGAAATCTGAACCCCGCCCCCAAGCAAGCGCCGAAAGACGGCGAGGCGGAAAAGTAGTACTCGGTACTCGGTACTCGGTACTCGGTACTCGGTACTCGGTACTCGGTACCGAAGTGTCCGCCACGCCATCGAAAGACGAGCTATGCTTTCCCCGGGGCGGTTCGCGCTCGGCCTCGCAGCGGCAGGGAAGTGGACGGGGAGCAGCACGTGGGGACATTTCAGTTAGTGCCGTCGCTGCAGACAGGCGACGCGCATGCCGGCGAAATCTTTTCCTGTGCCTACTCGCCCGATGGCGCCACGGTGCTGTCGGCGGGGTGGGACGGCCACTTGCGTCTTTGGGACGTTGCCACCGGCGAAGCGCTGGCCTTTGTCGCGGCCGGCCCCAAGCCGCTGTCCTGCTGTGCCTTCACGCCGGACGGCAAAAACTGGCTGGCCGGCTCGATGGAAGGCATGCTGTCCTTCTGGGACGCCGCGCAACTCACCAGAGATTTCGAGTTTCTGGCCCACACCCGGCCCGTTTCCACGATCGTCTACGCGCCGGGCGGACAGCAGTTTGTCACCGCCTCGTGGGACCGGGCCATCTCATTGCGTACCGTCGGCAAGGAACGCGAAGGCAAGAGTCTTAGCGGCCACCAGGACATCGTCGCCGGCTGTTGCTACACCGCGGACGGCCGGCGAATGCTGTCCTGGTCTTATGACGGCACTCTCCGGCTATGGGACATGGACTTTGCCCGCGAGGTCGCCTGTCTGAGCGGCCACGAGGACCGCGTGACGGCGGCCGCCGTCTCGCCCGACGGCCTCTGGGCCGTCTCCGGCAGTCGGGATCGCATGTTAAAGTTGTGGGATCTTCGTCAAGGAACCGAGGTCGGCTCCTGGCCGCAGGACGCCGAGGTGCGCGGCTGCTACTTCCTGCTCGACGGCGCTGCCTTCGTTTCCGTCGATGCGAACGGTCGGCTGTTCCTGCTCGGCGTGCCCGGAATGGACCTGCGTGCGGAATTGCGCACACGCCTCAAGGTGATGTGCGGCGCGCTGGCGCCGTCGGGGTTGCAGGTCGCCCTCGGTTGTGAAGACGGCCGGGTGCGCATCGTCCAGCTGGAAGACGTCGCCCAGGGTTCATTGTTGGTGACAGCGACGCAACATCTCAAGGAAGAGACGACGCTGTTCACCCGCATGCTGGGCCGGACCAAAACGGTGCGGACCTATCAATACGCCTGTCCCGCCTGCCGTCACGCGGTTGAATCGCCGACACTGCCTGCGGAGGACTTCACCTGCACCGACTGCGGGCGGCCGCTGCGCATCGCCGCCCAGCTGCTACAACCCGTCTGAGTTGTGTGCGGTGCTTGCCGAAATCCCTTCCGCTTCCGATCATTACCGCAGAGAGTCTGTCCCAGAAGCAGGTTTTACGAGCCGCGACCGTCAGGGAGCGTAGGCGCGTCGCAGGAACCCGCGCTCCCTGACGGTCGCGGCTCGTAGTAAACAACACCTTCTAGCACGGACGCCTTCTCCTTGCCACGCCGCGGACCCTCCGAACCATGCCTTCCTGTCTGATCACGGGCGCGACCGGTTTCGTCGGCGGCCACCTCGCCGAAGCCTGTTCGCGCCGCGGCATTCAGGTCCGCGCCCTGGCTCGCTCCGGCAGCGATACCGCCCTCCTTCAGCGCTGCGCGGCGACGCTCATCCCCGGCGACCTCGGCGACGCCGACGCCATCCGCCGGGCCGTTGAGGGCAGCGACTACGTCGTCCACTGCGCCGCCAAGGTCGGCGACTGGGGGCCGGTCGAAGACTACCGCGAAGTCAACGTCGAGGGCTTGCGCCGTCTGCTCGACGCCTGCAAAGGTCGGCCGCTGCAACGGTTCGTCCACCTCAGCAGCCTCGGCGTCTATGCCGCGCGACACCATTACGGCACGGACGAGACGGAGCCGTTGCCCGAACGCCACATGGACGGCTACACGCAGACGAAGGTTGAGAGCGAACAGCTCGCCCTGGCTTACCAGCGCGAACACAAGGTGCCCGTCGTCGTGCTGCGGCCGGGCTTCATCTACGGCCCGCGCGACCGCACCGTGCTGCCCAAGCTGATCGAGAACCTGCGCAACGGCGTCGTCCGCTACCTGGGCAGCGGCAACCAGGCGTTGAACACGATCTACGTCGGCAACCTTGTCTCCGCGATCCTGCTCGCGCTCGAAAAGCCGGGCATCGAAGGGCAGGTGTTCAACCTGACGGACGGCGAGGCGGTGTCGAAGCGGCGCTTTATCGAGGCGGTGGCCGATGGCGTGGGTGTGCCGCGGCCCGCAGGAAAGGTGCCGCTCTGGGTCGCCCGTCTCGCAACCTCATGGATGGAGGGTTGGGCGCGCTGGCGCGGCGCGACCCAGGCGCCGCGGTTGACGCAGGGCCGACTCAAGTTCCTCGGTCTGAACCTCGATTTCAGCATCGCCAAGGCGCGGCGCGACCTGGGGTACGCTCCGGCCATCGGCTTCGACGAGGGCATGCGCGAGACCGTGGACTGGCTGAAGAAGAACACCTAGAATCACCCCTGCCCGCCGCTTG
>JBBQPD010000755.1:0-3787 GCA_038331535.1 Gemmatales bacterium
CCGGCCCTTCGTAATGCGACAGAAGGGCGAGTCCCAGCGACGCGAGGAACATGGCTCCCTGCGCAGCCTGGAACAGATATTTCCGGCTGTAACGGTCCGCGGCCTGTCCCGCGGGCAAGGCCAGCAACAGCACGGGCAGGAACTGCGCCAGGCCTGCCAGGCCCAGCAGGAACTCCGACTCGGTCCGCTCGTAAAGTTCCCAGCCGACCGCGACCGCCTGGATTTCGGCGCCGACGCTGGCCAGCACGCCGCCCCCCAGCAGGCAGCGATAATCGCCGTGACGAAGAGCCGCATAGGCGTCGTGGGGTTCTGGCATCCTATCCTCGCGCGGCCGGAGTCGCTCAATACTTATTGCCGCTTGCGGCTTAGCGGCGCCTGCCCGCTAAGCCGCAAGCGGCGACACAATCCAACTTGTTGTACGGTAGCGTCGCCGTGCGCGGGCGAATAGGATGACCCCGAGCCAAAAGTAAAGTGGAGACGCGCCATGACCCCCGCCGCGCCCAGCATGACTGTCGCCGATCTCGAAGGAATTCTCGCCCGCACCGATCCCGCGGTGCTGCTGGTCCCAACGCGCATCCTGCGGCGGGTCATCAAACAGGATCGGGCCCTCGGCGGACTCGGCTTGCGGGTGCCGCATCACAAGAGCTATGTCATCGGCCGCGATGCCCTGTTACAAATCGCCGACCGCGGCGAGCTCGGCCTCGATCCCGCGCGCGACTTGCCCGAAACATTGATTCTCCTGCAACATCCCGATGCCGACCGCCTTCGTTCCCGCTCCGTTTCCTCCGTATTGCTCATCGCCTGGCGGTTCCTGTTCCACGCGCGCGTTCACGTCGCGCTGACGGCACGACGACTCGACCGAGCCGCCATCATCGAGCGCATCCGCCGCCTCGGTGTGACAGTATTCTCCGAAGTTTGCTCGGTATTGCGTCAGGACGACTTTCTGCTTCCCCCGCACTCCACCGGCGCGCCTTCGGGAAAAGCGGGGAATGACAGGGAGAGCGACGAACAGTCGGCTTACGAAGAGTTCGCGGCCCTCTACCTGGAACTGCACTTTTTCGCGCGACACTTGCTGCCGAGTTATTTTCCAGCGATTGCCGATTTCGACGCGGTCGATCGCCTGCTCGCCGAAGACGTGAATGCCGAGGAATTGTTCGAGCGCACCCGTCCCGAAGGTGCCCCCCTACCGGGTGCTTCAGCGAAGGAGCACGCAAAGCCGGCCGTTGATGTCGCGGCACCGCTACCTGTCGCCCTGGCCAATAGTTCAGCGCCGTCGGCGCCGGCCGAACGCGCCGCGGCGAGTGGAAACGACGTTCGCGCCGCCCGCTTGCATTTCCGGGAAGGCCGAAAGTTCGAGGCG
This sequence comes from Gemmatales bacterium, assembly GCA_038331535.1. Taxonomy (GTDB): domain Bacteria; phylum Planctomycetota; class Planctomycetia; order Gemmatales; family Gemmataceae; genus JBBQPD01. The sequence goes on from JBBQPD010000755.1 coordinate 1,361, forward strand.
AGTGCGGCGATTCAGCATCTGTCTGAACGTCTTCGGGAAGCGCTCCACTTTCCCGCGGCGGAAACGGCGCAATGGCGCAGCACGCTTGAAACCCTGCTCGAACCCGCGGCAGGACGACTCTGGCCCGTTGAGGCGCGTTTGCTGTACGACCTGCAACGCGCCTGCGTCAGCCAGGAGAAAGAGATTTACGCGCTCGACCTGGTCGAATGGGCGGTGACCTGGGGGCAGCAACCCGTCAAGCGCCTGTTGCCGAACCAGCCGTTCGTGCTCACGGTCAAACACTTGCGTCGTGCCTTGCGCCGCCTGACCGTGGTCAACATGCCCGACGACGCCCGACATCTCCTGCATGAACTTCTCGTTCATGCCGTTCACCAGGCCGAAAAACGGCTGCGCGAGCGTTTCCGCCCGCTCCTGCGCGGCGCCCTGGACGACGTCGAGCTGCGACCGACGAACTTCCCCGAGCGCATCGCCCGCGATACGGTCGTGGAGGAGCTGCTGGACCGCGTCGTCGAGCGCGGCTTCCTGACGATGAGCGATTTGCGCGACGCCATCGCCCGCAACCGATTGAAACTGCCGGACGTGGCCCACCCCGGCGAGGTGGTACGCGGCGACAAGATCTTGAAGGCCAATCGCAAACTGGCCGTCGTCCTCGACGGCGTCTACCGCCGCGGCGAGATTTACCTGCGCTGGTTGCAGCGCCTTAGCTCCATCTTCTTCGGCACGGCGACCGGCCGGTTTCTCGTGCTGTTCCTGATCGCACCTCTCGGCTTGGCCGGCTTCGCCGTCAAGGGACCGCGGCTCATGTGGGACGAGGCGCGCCACTTCGGCCACTTCGCGTTGCGACTGGTCGGCGCTGCCCCCCCGCGACCACCCGAACACCACGAAGTCCATCACGGCGGGCTGCATTTCCACGAGGCTGACATCTTGCCCCTGGCGGTCGCGTTTCTGTTCTTCCTCGGCCTGATACACGTTCCATTCTTCCGACGGTTCGTCGGTACCTTGCTGTATAGCGCGTGGCGCTCGCTGTGGTTTCTCCTGCATGACGTCCCGGCGATACTCCTGGCTCTGCCGCCTGTCCGGCGCGTTTTGCAAAGTCGGGCGTACGTGGCCGTGTATTTGTTTCTGCTCAAGCCAGCGGTGTGGGCGGCGCCGGTGGCACTGGTCCTGTGGCTGATGGACTATCCCCCAGAAATCGTCTGGGGCGGCGCCGCGCTGGTGTTCGTCGTCGCGGAAGCCGTGCTCAATTCGCGCGCCGGGCTGCGCGTCGAAGAGGCGGTTACCGACGGCCTGTGGCGCGGTTGGCACCTCCTCAAGGACGACATCCTCCCCGGCCTTTTCCGCCGTATCATGGGTTTCTTCAAGTGGCTGGTCGAGGGGGTCGATCGCCTCATCTACACCGTGGACGAATGGCTGCGCTTTCGCACGGGAGACAGCCGGCTCTCGTTATATTTCAAGCCGGTGGTCGGCCTCGTCTGGTTCCTCGTCACCTACGTGGTCCGCTTCGCCGTGAACCTGCTGATCGAACCGCAGATCAATCCGATCAAGCACTTCCCGGTGGTCACCATTTCGCACAAGGTGCTGCTGCCGATGGTGCCCACCGTGGCGGAGACATTTGGCCTCTCGCTAGGCACGGCGACGACCCTCGTGAGCGGCGTCCCGGGCATCTTTGGCTTTCTGGTTTGGGAGCTGAAGGAAAACTGGAAGCTCTACCAGGCTAACCAGCCGGACGAGTTGCAGCCGGTAACCGTCGGCTCCCACGGCGAGACGATCCTGCGCTTGATCCGGCCCGGCTTCCATTCGGGGACGCTGCCGAAGCTGTACGCCAAGCTGCGCCGCTACGAGCGCCGCCGCCACGACGCCCGTGTCCGCAAGCGCCGCGAAGATCTCCACCACGTCGAACAAGCGGTGCGGCATTTCGCGGAGCGCCAGCTCGTCGCGGTCCTCGCCGGCAGCCACGGCTGGAACCATACGTTGTTCGTCGGAGCAGTGCATGGGGCGACGAACCAGCTTCGCATCGAAATCGTTTGCACCGGCCCTGCCGCCCGCGAGATTCCCGCGCATGGGCCGCACGGCCTGGATGGCACGGAGACCGCCATCATGCGACGGCTGGTTCCCGAAATATTTGAGATCGCCTTCGAGCAACAAGCGGGCTGGCTCGTCGCGGGCGTGTCGCGTCGCGGTTGGAGCGAGAAGCTGGGCCGCGACGAGCGCCTGGTGCTCGCCGACGCGCTGGCCGGTTTCTACAAACTGGCCGGCGTCGATCTGGTGTGCGAGCAAGTCGCCGCCGTTCTCCCGGAGGGCGCGACCTGGTCGATGAGGGAAAACCAACTGATCGACTGGCAGGCGAGCGGCATTCGGGAGTATTCCCTGTCCGACGCTGCCGCTCTGCCGTGGGGTCGCGTGTTCTTCAAACGGTTGCCCGTGACG
>JBBQPD010000756.1:0-3787 GCA_038331535.1 Gemmatales bacterium
GGGCCTACTCGGAACAACGCCGCCAGACCGAGGCGATCGCCGCCCGATTCGCCAAGTCCGGGTTCAACCTCAAGGCCGTGTTCAAGGACTGGATCGCTGCCGACTTCTACCGAGCCGACGTCCTGGCGACCGCAGTCAAGAACCCGTGTCGGTGGACAGAGCTGGACGACGCCGGGCTGGTGCGGCTGCTCTCGCCCGAACAGGTTGAGCGAAAGGTCGGCGCGGTCTTCGGGGAAAAGTGGGGCAAGTTGACCGACCAACTCGCGACACTCTAAGGCGGCATCGACTCCAAGGAGGTGACCGATCGGGCCACGGACCCGAGCGGCGCGATGGGTGCGATCCAGCGGACCCTCTCGAACGACGTGGCCTGCAAGCACGTCGCCCGCGACTTCGCCCGTCCGGCCTCGGAACGAAGGCTGTTCCCTGGCATCGAGCCGAGTGTGGTGCCCGGCGCCTCCATCGAAGGCGACAAGGCGATTCGCAATGCTATCGCCCATCTCCACCAGAAGATCCTGGGCCGTTACGACGCTGTGAACTCCGCTGAGGTCGAGCGGACGTTCAAGCTGTTCGCCGGCATCGTCAAGGACGCGAGCGCGCAGAAGGGGCTCGACAAGCGGGAGAACTATTTCTGCCGGCCGAGCAACCCGGACGCCCCAGGATCGGCGTCGGACGACCCCCACTACACCATCCGGGCCTGGCGCGGCGTGGTGACGTACCTGCTGCGACGATCTGAATTCCTTTACGAGTAAGCCTGGCTGAGTCAAAACACAACGCCAATCGCAAGCCGAATCGGCGAAACACCCCGGTTTCAATTCGCACCGCCGGCGTACACTAACCCCGACGCTTCGGCGTCTCATCGAGCGTTCGCGAGACATCGGATTCGACCTCATGGTCAAAACGCAGCGCGAGATCCAGGAGTTGGAACGCCAACTTAAAGTAATCGTGGACGACCAGGTGCGTCTGCGTGCCAACCTCAAGGAGATGCCGGTCGCGGCGGCGGCGTACAAGCGCTACCTGGCCAAGTTTGACGAGCAGGAGACGCAGATCGAGAAGTGCCAGGCGGACGTCAAGAAGCTGCAAGGCGTTGAACACTCCCAGCAGAAGGAGTTCGACGACTTCCTCGCCAACTTCTCCGCCGAGTGACCCTGCCCGCCGCGCAAGCGAACGGCCCGGCGTCTCCGTGGACGTCCGGGCCGGGACTATTCAAACGCCAGACGAACATATCCTCAAATCCAGAAACAAAGTCCGACCTGTCGAGCCGGAGCTGTCGTAATAGCCGACGATGAGCCGCGTATGGCCGTGGTCGGCGAACCATTTCAGACTGTCCGCCGCCTTAGAGGCTGTTCCAGAAGTGAGTTCTACGAGCCGCGACCGTTAGGGAGCGTTGGCGGGACGCTGCGAAAACCGCTCCCTAACGGTCGCGGCTCGTAGAAAGCAACACCTTCTGGAACAGCCTCTTAGCACTGTTACTCCAAGCGGGCCCGCATGGCCGCGCGGTCTGCAACCCCGTGCAGCAACACGAGCATCTGGATCCGTTGGCCGATCGGATATTTGGTAGCAGGGCGCCAGGCGATGCCCTCGTGTGCGATTCCGCTGTTGTGCAAAGCGAGGAAGTCCGGGTCGAACGTGACGATCACGCGCCCTTCCACCGTGGCGAACGCCAGTTGTTCGGTGTCCGTCAACCCGCAGCGTCCAGCCTCCTGGCAAGTCAGCACGTCGATACCGTGGTGTCGCAAGCCGGCCGCGACCGCACCATAGATGTGCTGGTCGAGGTAGAACCGGAGCGCATCAGCCACCGAGCTTCTCCTTGATGAGGGAGGAATCGCTTGCCGCCGCGCTCTCAGCCCATTCCTGATCCTTGCCGAAGTCGGCCTGGATCTCCTCGCGGTTGTCGACGTAATAGGCCAGCGCGGCGTGGACGTCGGCCAAACGGATGCCGGGATACTGATCGACGATTTCCTCCGGACTCAACCCGCGCTGGTCATGAAGCACGACTACGTCCATGACCCGGATGCGGTGGCCGACGATGCAGGCGCGTCCACCACAGACACCTTTGGTCTTGGTTATGCGCTTGAGAATCACGGCATCCATGGTTGGCTCCGATTCTGTGTCTCACCGGCTGTCCCGTTCTCCATGTTCCCGTAGGAGCGACGCCGAATCAAGTCCTAGCTACAGCGTTGGCCCGGCTGACGGCTTTCAACCGCTCGTCCAGCGCGGCTAGCTCGAGCGGGTTGCGCATACGGGAGGGGGGAGGGCATGCGCACACGGCATTTTAGCAGAGGCCATCGCTTCACGACACCAACGCCATGCACTCCAGCCGCTGGCGCTGAAATCTTTCCAGCAACGCCACCTGCCGCTTCTCGTCGCGGCAGTTCACCAGCACCAGCCATTGCTCTGGGATGTCTTGCAAGCCCGCTGGCGTGAGTGCCGCGGTCAGCGCCGCCAGTTCCGAGTTCGCCGCGGCGTCCCGGACGGCTTGCAGGTCGGCGTTCGGTGACGGCGTCCGTTCCAGCAGGCGGTCGCGCAGCTGCGCTTGCGTTTGGGTGAGAGCGGCGAACGGGCCGATGCGGCTTCGCTTGGTTGAGGTCTAGTCAGGGTAATCCGACTAATTTGAAAGAGTCATTGAGAAAAGCCGCCCGTCCTCAGACGGGCGGCTGATCCACGAGTTGTAGAGAGGTTAGTTTGTTGGTGCCGAACCGGGTCCATTGCTCGCGGCTTCGGCCTTGAGCAACTCCTCACGCATGATGGGGACATCCGAGGGGGCCGTGATGCCCAACCGAATACGTTGACCTTGCACTGCCATCACTTCGATCACGATACGGCTGTCGATTACGATGCGTTCGCCGATCTTGCGGGTAAGAACAAGCATGCCATCCTCCGTAGATGTTTGGCCTCGCGGCCTCTGACTCCGTCCCAAGGCTGCAACTCCTGGCTTGCGCCGGCAGCCTTGTTTGATTGGTAGAGAGGTGGAAACCTATTTAGTTCTCCTCCTCTATTACGACATTATACGCACTGTACATCTGGACACAATGGTGGTTTGATGGATTTTTCAGACGGCTCCGCGTTTTCTGGACTCGGAAACGCCTGTTGCCGGCTGACTCATTCATCGCCATGGACTTCTCTCAACTACAGCCCGAGGTCGTCCCACAGGTGTCGCACTTGGCACACGCCCCGCTGCGAACCAGGGTGAGCTGACCGCAGTCGGTGCAGGGGTCGCCCTCGTAACCTTTGAGCCGAGCGATGCGGATCCGTTCCTCCTGGGTCTGGGGAAGCACTGCGGCCGTCGAGCCGTTGCCGTTCTTGTGTCCGTGGCCGTTTCCATCTGCGCCGTGGCCTATCGGCTTGACCGGCTGTTGATCCGCCATTGGGTTGAGGTGCGCGCTGCGCGGCGGCGAAAAGGGCTTGTGAACGGTTTTGGCCTCCTCGATCGGTTCGTTGTCTGCTTCGAGATCTTCGTCGAGTTCGTCTTTGTGCAGGGCGTCGCCCCGCAGGTCTTCGGGGTTGACCTGGGCCAGGTCGGAGCGGTCCAGGTAGGTGATCGCCAACTCTCGGAAAATGTAGTCGATGATCGAGGTCGTCATCTTGATGTGCGGGTTGCCCTGCACCATGCCGTTCGGCTCGAAGCGCGTGAAGGTGAAGGCGTCCACGAACTCCTCGAGCGGCACCCCGTGCTGCAACCCCAGGCTGATGGCGATCGCGAAGCAGTTGCCGGTGACGACGCCGCCTTCCAGGACGAACGAGCGCGTCTCAGGCTCCACGACGCAATAGGCGTCCCCCTCCTCCCCGT
>JBBQPD010000757.1:0-3786 GCA_038331535.1 Gemmatales bacterium
CGGGCACCTCCGAGCCGCGCCCGCCCGGGAGCGCTGCGACCACCGCGCCCTGCCGGTCGCGGCTCGTCAAGACAATGGACGCGCGGTTACTCGTTGACGTGATCGTCGCTATTTCTCCGGCACCGGCTCGGGTTTCGGCGGCATCGGCATCGGCGCCGGGGCGCCGGGCGGCTTCGGTTGATAGCCGCGCAGGATGTCGCCGGTCGTGCGCGTGTCGGGCCGCAGTACGCCAAACACCTGTGCCACCGCCGCCCGGTAGGCCGCGTCGGTACTTTTGGCGTAGCCGTCGTGCAGAGCCACCACCTCGGCCGCCGACAGCACCGCGCTGTTGCGCTGGATATGTCGCACCAGTTCCGACGCGGCGGCCAGGCGCACCGCCGCCGGCCGCTTGTCGTCGGCGTCCAAAACGGCGCGCAATAGCTCCGTCTGCGGCTCGTGCCCCGGCAGCCGGCCGATGATCTCAATCGCCGCCAGCTGCCCTTCGAGACTGAGCTTCTTGGTCCGCAGCGCGCGGTAGACCGCGTCGGCGGCGACTGTGGCGTCGAGGCCAACGAGTTCTCCCTTCGCCGCCCGCGCCAGGTAGCGCACCGCCTTCTCCGCGTAGTCCTTCAACTCCGACCCGGCCAGCGGCGGGTTCACCGCCACGTCGAGCCGGGCCTGCAGCGCCGGTTGCAGGTCGCGCATGTTAATCACGTTGGACGCGGTCAGCGGGATGACGTTGCGATACATCTTGGCGAAGCGCTCCAGGGCGGCCTCGCTGGTCATCGCTTGCAGCCGCAGCTGGCCGTCGATCTGGTCGCGGCGCAGTTGTAGCGCCGGCTTGTTGATCGCGGCGGCGCCCTTCAACTGCTCGTCGAGCTGCCGCAATTCGCCGAGGAGGAGATCTTCTTTCTGATGCGACGGCGTGATAAACAGCGGCAAGCGGCTGGCGTGCGCGTCGCCGCGCAGCTGGCCGAGCAGCGACGTAAAGCCGGGGTCAGGCAGGTCGGTGTCGAGGATGATGGCTTCGATGTCGGAGGCGGCGAACAATCGTTTAAGCAGGTCGCGGCCGGTCTTGACCACGATGGACTCGTACCCCGCTTGTTTCGCGGTCTCGACCACCTTGTTGGCGAACTCCTCGTTGGCATAGCCGACCAGCACCTTCGGCAGGGCGGCCTCCTCGGCGGCGAGGGCACGGCGGAGTACCTCGACGATGCGGGCGCCGGTCGCGCCCGAGCGGTCGCCCGGCACGCGCAGCAGCGCCTCGGCGGCGGCCATCTGCACGCGGCGGTCGGCAAAGAGCAGCGCCCGCATCAGCGCCGGGTCGGCATTCTCCGTCGGTCGGGTCGCGCGCACTTCGGCCAGGTCGCCCAGCATGCGCGTCGTCGCCAGAATGAGCGGCACGCGCTTCTCGTCCAGCGCATGTTCGAGCACGGCGACGATCACGTCGGGGTTGATGCTCGACACCACCGCCTGCACGTTCGGGTCGGCCTTGGCCAGCGGCCGGTCGAAGCCGCCCTGTTCGTAGGACTTCTCCAACAGGAGGCTGACCATCAGGTTTTGGGCCGGCTTGTAGGCCGGGTCGAGCGCCAGCGCCTGGCCGGCGAAGCGGACGCCGTAGTATTCCTCCGCTTTCGACGCGGAGACGGTTGGCGCGCCGGGCCAGCCGGCGACGACATTGCGGCCATCCCAGCGCCACACCGTCACCGCTTTGTCGTCGGCGAAGCGGACCAAATGGCGGTAGTATTTCTCGGCCTCGCGTGTCAGCTTGTCCTTCGCCGGCGGCAGCTCACCGGCCGCCTTCGCCACCTCGCGCGCCAGCACCTGTTTGTTCGTCGAAAGCCGCTCCGGCGGCAGGCTGAAGTACGCCAGGGCATTGCGCGCCTTGTCGCGCACCTGCTCCGGCTGGGCGGGCGACGCGGCGAGAAACCACAGGTGCGGCGTCACTTCGCGCGACGCGCGGGCCAGGAACAGGTCGATCAGGTCCATCTTCAACACGGCGTCGCTGCTGTCGAGGGCGGCAACCAGCGGCGGCAAAATCTCCGGCCCGAGCCGGCGCAACGTCGCCAGCAGGATGCCGCGCTTGTCCGCATCGACCACTTTCAGCTCGTCGATCATGTGCGGCACGATTGCCGCCCCGGACTGATACAGCTCGCGCAGCGCAAACTGCTGCTCCTCGGTCGAGGCGTACAGCAGGGCGATGTACTTCTTGATGCGCAACGGGTCGCCGAGGTGCTTGCGCACGGCGGCGGTCGTCTGTTCGATCAGCGCATCCACGTCCTTGACGGTGTCGGCCTGTTCCTTGGCGATGGTGGACCACTTGCTGATGTTGCGCAGCCGCAGCATGGCGACCATGCCGACCTGGCGCTCCAGGTCGTACAGTTCCTCGTCGGTCGGTTTCTTCTTCTCCATCAGGGCACGCAGGTGCCGGGCGGCCAGCTCGTAACTGCCCAGCTCGATCTCGAACTGGATGGCGCCCCAGAAATCGGGCACCGTCACCGGCGGCTTGAGGTATTGGCGATACTCGTCGAAGGAGTCTTTCTTCGGCGGCGGCGCCTTGGGCGGAGGCTCCTTGTCCTTGTCCTGCGCGGGGGCAACCGCCGTCAGGGCGAGGAGAAAGACCGGAGCAAGGAGATAGCGGAAGGAATGGCGAAACATATGCGTGATCTTCCCCTCCCGCCGCTTGCGGCTTAGCCGCAAGCGGCGAAACGATCAGTGAATTTCCACTTCAGGACGAATCAAATCTTCATACGTCTCGCGCCGCCGGATCAGGTGGTGCGTGGCGCCGTCCACCATCACCTCGGCGGCGCGCGGGCGGGCGTTGTAGTTGGACGCCATCGACATGCCGTAGGCTCCGGCGCTGAACGTCGCCAGCAGGTCGCCGCGCTGCAACTCCGGCAAATTACGGCCCTTCGCCAGGAAGTCGCCCGATTCGCACACCGGGCCTACCACGTCCTGCTTGACGGTGCCGGGAATGTCGGCCTCGTAGTCCTCCGGCGGCGCGGGCACGTTCGCCGGCGGCGCGACCGGCCAGATGCGATGGAACGAATCGTACAGCGTCGGCCGAATCAGGTCGTTCATGGCCGCGTCCTGGATGACGTAGCGCTTGCCGCCCGTCTCCTTGCGATACAGAACGCGGCTGACGAGGACGGCCGAGTTGCCGACGATGAACCGTCCCGGTTCCAGCACGAGGACACAGCGCGAGTTCTGCACGGCGGGCACGATGACGGCCGCGAACGCCGACGCCGGCAGCGCTTCCTTCATGCGGTAGTTGATGCCGAAACCGCCGCCCATATTCAGCACGGCGATGGGGTGGCCTTGCAGCCGCAGCGCCTCGATGAGGGCGAGCGCCTTGTGTACGCCGTCCTGGTACGGTTGGGCCGACAGGATGGGCGAGCCGAGGTGCATGTGGACGCCGACGATCAGGACGTTCGGGTTTTTCTTCACGCCGCGGGCCACGTCGTAAACCGTTTCGATGTCGAGGCCGAACTTCACGCCTTTGACGCTGGTGTCGGTCTTGACGTGCGTCTTGGGCGGCAGGTCCGGGTTGACGCGCAACGCGACCTGGGCGACCTTGCCGAGCGATTCGGCCACGTCGGCGAGCGCGTGCAGCTCCTCCTCGCTCTCGACGTTGAAGAGGAAGATGTCGTGTTCCAGCGCGGCGCGCATCTCGGCGGCGCTCTTGCCGACGCCGGCGAAGACGATCTTGTCGTTGGGCGTGCCGGCCTTGATTGCGCGGAACAACTCGCCGCCGCTGGTCACGTCGCAACCGGCGCCGTTCTCGACCATCAGCTTGCAGATGGCGAG
>JBBQPD010000758.1:0-3778 GCA_038331535.1 Gemmatales bacterium
CGCCTTTTTCGGATCGATCAGCTTGCGGCGCTCGTCGGCGTAGTCGGACGAAAGCAGCAGCTTCATGGGCACGTCCACGAACTTCGGGTCGCCGTAGAAGCGTTCGCGATCCGCGAAGGCGAGTTTCGACGCCTCGACGACTGTGTGGACGTAGGCCGCCGAGTTGTGGCCCAACTTCGGCAGGTCGAAGCCGTCGAGCAGCCGCAGCTGCTGCAGGAACACCGGACCCTGCGTCCACGGCCCGCATTTGCACACGGTCAGGCCGTGGTACTCGACCGACACCGGTTCACCCACCTCCGGCTGCCAGGCGGCAAAATCGTCTTTCGTCAGCAGACCGACGTGCTTCTTGCCGCTGGCGTCGCGGATGGCTGTTTTCTGCATAAAATTGAGGATCGTCTCGGCCACTTCGCCCTTGTACCAGAAGTCGATGGCGGCCTGGATGGCGGCCTCGCGCCCTTGTTTCGCCGTGCGCGTCTCGACCTCGACGGCCTTCTTGAGCGTGGCGGCCCACTCCGGATTCTTGTGGACAGAGCCGACGGCCGGCACCTTGCCGTCGGGCAAATAGAGCGCCGCGGAACTGGGCCATTCCTCGCGGAACCGCCGCGCGAGATTGGCGATGGCATTCCGCAGGCTCGGATAGATCGGGAAGCCGGACGCGGCGTAGTCGATGACGGGTTCCAGCACGTCCTTGAGGGTCAGCGTGCCGAAGCGCGACAGAGTCGTCGCCCAGGAGCCGAAGGCGGCGGGGACGCAGGCGGGCAGGAAGCCGTCGCCGGGAATCATGTCGATGCCGGCCTTCTGGAACCACTCGACCGTCGCCTTTTCGCCGATGAAACCCTGTCCGGAGATGGCGAAGGTCTTCTTCTCCTTCGCGCTGTAAACGAGGATCGGCACCTCGCCGCCGAGACCATTGTTCTGCGGTTCGAGCAGGTTCAGGGCGTAGCCGGAGGCGACGGCGGCATCGACGGCGTTGCCGCCCTTGTCGAACATGCGCTGCCCAGCCCGCGCCGCGAGGTAGTGGCCCGAGCAGATGATGCCGTGCGTGCCCATGTACACCGGGCGCGTCGTGAAGCCGTCTGGCATGATGTCACCCTTCGGGGATGGATGCCGCTTGCGGCTTAGCGGTTATGCGCCGCTAAGCCGCAAGCGGCAACAGCGGAAGAAACACGCCGATATTGTGTCATGCCCGTCGGCAAGGTACAACAGTTGACAGACGCCTTTCTCCGGAGGTCGCATGACCACGCCGAACCTGACTTCACCCGAACCGCCGACCGCAGCGCTCGCTCCGCCGGCCGACCCCAACCCGTTTCGCTATGGCTGGCGCTACGTCAACAAGCGCCTACCCGATGGCCGCATTGAGGTCGAGGAAGTCCCGCTCACGCTGGAAGACGTGTTGCACCCGCAGGAGGATGACGTCATTCCCGAGAACACCGTCCATGAACCGGAGCGCGGCCACCTTACAGGCGCGTTCCGGACCCGACTGTCGCGCCTGTACAATGGCCATGTCTTCTCGGACTGCATCATCGACTGGAACGTCCCCGGTCTGCGCAACCACTCGCCTGATGTGTCCGTGTTCGAGGATGTGCGCGGGCTGCCCTTGCCGCGGCTGGGAACCTTCCGCCGTGCCGACTTCGGCGGTCGCTGTTTGCTGGCGGTCGAGATCGTCTCGCCCGATACGCGGACGAACGATGTGGATCGGAAGCCGGAACACTACCATCGCGCCGGCGTACGGCAGTACGTCATCGTCGATCAGCAACGTGAAGACGGTCCACGCCAGATCGTGGACCGGCGTTGGACTGCGGACGGATTTGTCATAGAACCGGCTGACTCGAACGGGCGTGTCCGATTGGACTCGCTCGGCTTGCTGATCGGCCTCCGCGATAATCGCGTCGTGATATTCGATGCGGCGACCGGGGACGAACTGCGCGAGTATGCGGGCGAATATGCGTCGCGTGTCGCGGCCGAAGAGGATGCTCGCAAGGAGAAACTTGCACGTAGCCAGGCCGAAGATCGCATCCGCGAACTCGAAGAAGAGCTGCGCCGCGCGCGTGGCTCACCCCCCGAATAAGCGGGACGGTTGAGCGGCACGGTCAGATATTCCGCCGCGCCGTCTCGGCCTCTCGCCGCAGCCACCTTGCCAGTCGCGTCAGCGAATTCGTCAGCGCCTCGGCGGCGCCGACGACGCGGAGCGTGCGGATCGTCAACGTGATGGGGGCGCCCGCCAGGCGATAATCCTGGCGTCGATCGCGCGACCCCGGATAGATCAGCACACCGCGGCGCACTCCCAGCGCCGTGCAATATGCCAACATCTGGTATACGTCAGGTGTCACCAGCGACGTGCCGTCCAATCGTTTCCATTTCGCGTCCACGATCACCAGGTCGCGGCCGGCTGCGCTGAGCACGAGATCGGGACGGATGGTCAGACCGGGCTGTCCGGCGACCGGTTCGCTGACAACCGTCCGGCGCTGCGGCGCCAGCAGAAGCTGCGAATCCACCTTTGCCAGGTCGGCCGTCAAGCGCTCGGTCAGGTAACGCTCGAAGACGCGCTCCATCTCGAGCAGGAACGCAGGTGCCGACACGAGGCCGGCGTCGTCGCCAGATTCCATCGCCCCGACGAGCAACCGGCAAAGGGCGAGCAGCGGGCGATACTCTTCGGGTAACGGCCGTGACAGCAGTTCGTCGAACGCCTCCACGGAAACCGGAGTGGGCGTGACCTCGCTGAAGGGAATCAGCGCTTGCCTCAGGGCCGCCCGTACGCTGTCGCCAACGTGTGGGCAGGCGAGCAATCGCAGGGCCGTCGTCTTCGGCAGGCAATTCCACGGCATGTCGGCGGTGAAGGCATCTTCGCGGCTGTGCAAACGATCCATGCGATTCGGGCCGTCGCGCAGCTGTGCCGCCACGTTGAGCCGGCCGCGCAGGAACGGGCCGGTGTTCTCTACTTCGTGGTAACCGCGTTGGAGACCGGCCGCTCCTCGTTCCGCAAGGCAGCGGGCGAGTCGGCCGGCGAGAAAGTTCGTCAGCGCATCGCCGTCGGCCGGTATCACGGCGTCGGAGACGAACGGCATCTCAGCGAGCGGATCGAGGAGATGGAAGAGGTTGGCGAGCGGGATTTTCGGGCGCAGGATGAACCGGCATCGCGGCGCAACGATGACTCCAGCGTATCCGCGTGAGATCAGTCGGTAAACGTGGCGGCGCGTGGTCGGCGACAACTCGATATGCGGTCGATGGCTGGCGAGCAGGAATGCCGCATCTGCCGGCGAGAGACGGACATCTCGCGGCATTCGCTCGCGAAGACGCACGGTGCGACCGGAGGATGCTGCGGTCATGTCGGCTCTCTCGACGCCCACGAGCTTCTCGGAGTCAGGTTCCCGGATAGAACCCGTTCACCGTCAAATCGACTTCTTCCCGATCACCGTGGAACGTCGCCGTGAAGAATTGCAGGAAGCCGGCGAAACCGAGCATCGGAAAACGGGGCGCAGTCGCGCTGAAACCGACCCACGCCTTCCACTCGTGGCGTTCATTGTTATCGGCAATCCGGAGCGTGACTTCAGCAAAGCGTAGAGGTGAACTCGCCCCCGCAAAGCCTGCCCCAGTTCCCACCGGAGCGTTGCTCAAGTCGATCCCGATCTTGGCGGCGATCCGGTCGGAGAAAACCGTATCGTCGGCACCAGTGTCGAGCAAGGCGTCTTGAGGCATGGCTCCGGAAGGCCCGATAAGCGTCACGCTGAGAATTGGTCTCGGCCGGGCCAGCTTCCCGTTCAGAGAAACGAGGGGCACG
>JBBQPD010000759.1:0-3766 GCA_038331535.1 Gemmatales bacterium
CGCACACCGCGCCGGATCGATTGGCTTCCCACGGCTGCGAGCTTTGGTTTCATCGCCGGGTTGGTTGTGGTCGGACTCTACAATCTGCGCACGCTTACAGTGTTGTGGTTGACGACGCCCGATCCCGCGCTCGGCCTCGACGTGCATCCGCTGCTGGTTGTGCGCGAACAGGCACATCTTCTCTATAAGCTTCCGCTGCTACTGCTCGCATGTTGGCTGATCGGCGGGATGGTGCAAGGGTCTGTCGCGCGACTAGGCTACGCCGCGATTGGCGTCTTGCTCGCCGTACAAACTTTCGTCATTACGACGGATTCATCGACTCTTTACCAGCTCCGCTATTCCGCACAGGCGCGACAAACGGCCTTTGTCTCGGCCTTCCTGCGCGAGCGCGACGACGAGAAGCGCTCAACGGTCTACTGGCCGACCGACCTGAAGCACCTGTGGTTCGGCCTCGGTGAACGAAGTTACTTCAACACGATGCAACTCTGTGGTTGCGCTTTTAGCCGCGAAACAGCGATCGAAGGCCGGCGCCGCTGCGAGTTGGTACGTCCCTTCGAAGCGGCCGACCTGCTGCGCCGACCGCCGCCTGACGAAAGTTGGCGCGAGGCGCTGTGGGTGTTCTTTGCTGTCAGGGAGGACGAGCCGGCACCGACGCGCGCAGACCTGTTCCGGCTATGCGCGGATCCGCTTCTCGACATCGTGGTGATCCCGCAGAGGTTCGACGGACTGTACGCCTCCTCCGACGGAAAAGTGTTTGTCTACGATTGCGAACAACTACGCACGCTCAGTGCTGCAGACCCTTCAAAATAACTGCGTCGTCTGAACGCGGTTCATTTCTCGGCGACCCTCCGGACTCCTGACCTTGGTTCGACCGCCGGCATTGCTGTACCATGTTCTGAGGCCGCTTGCGGCTTAGCGAGGGAGAACCGCTAAACCGCAAGCGGCATCTGAGGACGAGTTCATGCTCTTGCGCTTCACGGTCTTGGCCAGCGGCAGCGGCGGTAATGCAAGCCTGGTGGAAATCGACGACTTCGGCGTGCTCCTCGACGCCGGATTGGGGCCGCGACAACTGGCCGCCCGCTTCGCCGCTGTTGGTCTCTCCTGGACGCAGGTGCAGGCCGTCGTATTAACGCACACGCACTCCGACCACTGGAACGACCGTACCCTCGGCCATATACAGAAGCGGAACGTCCCTTTCTACTGCCACGCCGATCACCACCGTTGCCTCTCTGCTTACTCGCCCGGCTTTTCCTCTCTCATGAGAGCCGACCTCGTCCGGCCTTTCGAGGCGGGGCAGGAGATCGCGTTCGCGCCGGGACTGCGCTGCCGGCCGCTGCCGATCCGCCACGACGGCGGCAAGACGTTCGGCTTTCGTTTCGAGGGAAAAGCGGACCTGTTCGGCGAGGCCGCGGCGCTGGCCTATGCCGCCGACCTCGGTTGCTGGGACGACGACCTTGCCGACGCGCTGAGTGACGTGGACCTGCTCGCCGTCGAGTTCAACCACGACGAAGAGATGGAGCGCTCGAGTGGCCGTTCGCCGCACCTGGTCGCCCGCGTCCTGGGAGACGAGGGCCATCTCTCGAACGCCCAGGGCGCGGCACTGTTACGGGCGGTGCTGGACCGGACGCCGCCCGGGCGGTTGCGACACGTCGTTCAGCTGCACCTGAGCCGCCACTGCAATCACCCAACCCTGGCGCGGACGGCGGCGCAGGCGGTTCTGTGCGAAGAGCCTGGCGTGTCCCTGCATACGGCGGAACAACACACAGCGGGTACGACACTGGTCCTGGGCGGCGGTTCGGGACGTCGACGGCAGATGGGGACGAGGAAGCGGCAGACGGCGCGGGTCACGACCCAGATGATGTTGCCGGGGTTTGAGGGATGACGCGAGACAGTACTCAGTACTCAGTACTCAGTACTCAGTACTCGGTACTCTGCATTCGGTTTCACCGTTATCAGTTCATCGCCGGCGCCCTGTCATCGACTCCTCTGCCTCTTTACAATGAATTTACTGCCCCCGGCCCCGCTGAGGAATCGTATTCGTGTCCACCGACCGCATCGCCGAATACCTGGCGCAGTTCGCGCAGACGCGCAACGTGATGCTGGAACAATTGCGGCGCGTGATCGTCGGACAGGCCGAGGTCATCGACCAAATTCTCGCGGCCATCTTCACGCGCGGCCATTGCCTCCTCATCGGCGTGCCCGGCCTCGCCAAGACGCTCATGGTCAGTTCCATCAGCCGCATCCTCGACGTGTCGTTCAAGCGCATCCAGTTCACGCCCGACCTCATGCCGTCCGACATCACCGGCACGATGGTCCTCGACGAGAACGAACAGGGTCGGCGCGAGTTCCGCTTCGTCAAGGGGCCGATCTTCGCCAATATCCTGCTGGCCGACGAGATCAACCGCACGCCGCCCAAAACGCAAGCCGCGCTGCTCGAAGCCATGCAGGAACGGCAAGTCACGTCCGGCCAGGACACGCACGGACTTCCCGACCCGTTCTTCG
Source organism: Gemmatales bacterium (assembly GCA_038331535.1). Taxonomy (GTDB): domain Bacteria; phylum Planctomycetota; class Planctomycetia; order Gemmatales; family Gemmataceae; genus JBBQPD01. Next base: position 2,503 of record JBBQPD010000759.1, read on the forward strand.
TCATCGCCACGCAGAACCCGATCGAACAGGAAGGCACGTATCCGCTGCCGGAGGCTCAGCTCGATCGGTTCATGTTCACGATCAAAGTGAATTACCCCTCTCTGGAGGAGGAGAAACGCATCTTGACGATGCGCGGCAAGAGCGACGGCGCCGAACTGACCAAGGTGCTGAGCGCCAAGGCCATCCTCAACGTGCAAAAGCTGATCGGCAGCGTCGCGGTCGGCGATTACGTCAACGAGTACATCGCCCACCTCGTTCGCGCCAGCCGTCCGCAGGACGCCACGGCTCCGGAGTTCGTCAAGAAGATGGTCGATTACGGGGCCGGCCCGCGCGCCTGCCTCTATCTGCAATCCGCCGGCCAGGCCATCGCCGCGATGGATGGCCGGTTCAGCGTCGCCATCGACGACGTCAAGAAGGCGGCTCTACCCGTGATGCGGCACCGGATCAGCACCAACTTTTCAGCTCAGGCCGAAGGCAAGAATAGCGAAGACGTCGTGCAGATGTTGCTGAAACACGTCGCCGAGCCGGACGTCTCGAAGTACACCAAACGACCGCGGCCGTAGGAAGAATCTGTTCCTGGCGGGGAGCATTGTTCCGAGCCGCGAAGCTGCTATGATCTCCATTGGCGGCACTCCGCCCCCGCCGAGATCTTCCCTCCTTCGTCCCCGACGCTTTTTCCAGCCTCCTGCCGAGACGGACCATGCGCTGCTTCCGCCACGTTCTATTGCTGGCCTTCCTCGCGTTTCGAGCCGGCGCGGCGTCCGCGGCCCCGCCGCCGCCGATCGACATCGAGGAAGGGAAGAAGCACTGGGCCTTTCGTCCGCTCACCCCTGCGCCTCCGCCCATTGTTCGCGCTGCCCCCTGGTCGCGGAATCCCATCGACCGCTTCATCCTCTCCGGACTGGAGAGCAAGGGTTTGGTGCCGGCCGAAGCGCTCGACCGGGAGAAGCTCATTCGCCGTGCGACGTTCGACCTGACCGGCCTGCCGCCGACGCCGGAGGAGATCGACGCTTTCGTGACGGACCCGGCTGCCGACGCCTACGAACGGTTCCTGGACCGCTTGCTCCAGAGCGAACGGCACGGCGAGCGCTGGGCGCGACACTGGCTCGACGTGGTCCGCTTCGCCGAGAGCGGCGGCTACGAGTTCGACAAGGACCGGCCCGGCGCCCACTACTACCGCGACTTTGTCATCCGCGCCTTCAACGCCGACATGCCCTTCGACGAGTTCGTCCGCCTGCAAGTGGCCGGCGATCACCTGAAGCCG
>JBBQPD010000760.1:0-3765 GCA_038331535.1 Gemmatales bacterium
GGAGTTCGGGCAGGTTGGTGAAGCGGGCGAACCTGCTTCGCGGCCGCAAGGATTTGCCGTCCGGAGCGATTTCCATCACGTCGATCACTTCGCCGAACGTGGCCGCCCAAGCGTCGTAATGCTCCAGGCCGCGGCTCTTGAGTCCTTCGGGGTCGAGGTAGCGAGACATCGTGTACATCTCGACCATGGTGTTGCTGATCGGGGTGCCGGTGGCGAACGTGACGCCGTGGCCGGGGTGGCGCTCGTGCAGGTAGCGCGCCTTCATGAAGACATCGAACGCGCGTTCGCTGCCGCCCGTCTGAATGCCGGCGACACGTTCCATCTTCGAAGGCGTTTCGAGGTTTTTGAAGTAGTGGACCAGCACGGTGTAGGTTCCGCCCGACGCCTTCTGGACCTGGTAGCGCTCCGGGCCGTAACCCTGGGTCTGATCGGCCGAAAGTTCGCCGCCGCTCTTGGTGCGGTTGTGCTGGTAGAAGCACTTCTCGCCGTTCGGCTCGATCACCCACAAGTCGATGTCGGTGGCGTCGGTGTTCCAGGAAATCGTGACGCGCAGGTCGGCCGGCTTCTGGGCCTCGGACAGCTTTTCGAGTCGTTCGCCGAAGTGGTCGGCAACCGCCTTGCTGACGGCCTTGGTGCGGACCGCCTCTTGCATCATGCGGACGTACTCTTCGCGCGCCACCAGGGCCAGCTCGCCGTGGAAACGGTTATTCCAGGTTCCGGACATCACGATTTCGTAATAGACCGCGACCAGGGCATAGAGGCGGCTCTCTTCGAGACTGCGGGCCAGGTCGCGATAGCTATGCAACTCGAACGGCCGTTGCCGCAGCACCTGCTCGAACAGCCGCGCCGCCTGCTCCGGCTGCTTGAGATCGAGCAGGCGATAGCCGACCAGCCGCAGCGCGTCGCCCCGGCCGGGATGCTCCTCGATCACGCTGGACAAGGCGCAGACCGCCCCGCTCACGTCGCCGCTCTCGGCGCGCCGCCGCGCTTCGGTCAGGTAGGTGCTGACCTCGCGCCGGTCCTTCTTGCGGCCGTCCAGATAACCCGCTGATACGTCCTGCCGCCGTGTCAGGCCGCCGATCAAGTCGCTGCCGGGCAGGTCGAAGTCCTTGTCGGAAAGCAGATCGAGCAGCTTGCGGACGTGCGGCCCCTTGTCGCCCTGAAGCAGTTTCGCCCGGCCATCGACGCGGTCGAGGAAGCGCACGAACGTTTCGCGGGCGGTGACAATTTTTCCGAGCGCCGACCAGGCCTTGTCCAATTAAGTGCCCATGTCCTCGTTCAGCGTCTTGCCGCGTTCCTGGTCAAGGTTGAGGCGCTTGTACTCGGCGTCGTTTTCCAGCACGAGGAACGACGCGACCCGGCTGGCGATGCCGAACTGCTGACAATACGCCGTCACCAGCTCATCCAGCTTCGGGTCGTTCAGCGCCAGCAGCGAGGCGACGGCGACCTCGGCCCAGGCGCGCGGGGCCAGTTCGCCGGAAACGAACAAATCAAAATTGAACTCCTCTACGAATTTTTTGCCGCGGAAGGTTCCTTGGACCTCGGCCCAGCCGCTACGGCTACCCGCAAAGTCGAAACACCCCGTAACGAGAAGTTCGCCCCCCGGATAGACAGCAGCCCTTCGGCCAGCGACGAGGACGTCGGTTGGAATACAGAATTTGCTATGTCTTTCGCTCGCGACCAGTCCGAAGTTGAGACGGACGCTCTCGACCTGCAAGCAGTGATTGCGATGCGCCTGCGCGGCGGCCTTGACGTCGGCCTCGCCATAGCAATTGAAGATGCCACCTCCTTTACGTGTCAGCGTCTCGAACAGTTCCAGGTTCTCGGCTCCCAGCCCGGTGCGATAGCAGTGGAAACGGCAAGCGAACGGGCTTTTCTGCTCGAAGCGGGCGACTAGCGGCGCGACGTCGGTCTCGCCCCAGTTGAGATTGCCGTCGGACAGGAGGAAACAGTTGAGGTGCGAGCCGGCCGGCACATTCCAGCCCGGTTTCGCCAGCAGGTCGAGGGCGCGCGAGACGTCGGTCGCCCCTTCGAGGACGATGCCGTCGAGCCGGGCAAACGCGGTCTCGCGCCCGGCCGGCGTGTTCGGCAGCCAGCCGCCGGGCGCCACCCACGACGCGCCGACGTTGAACGCGAGCACATTGAAGTTCGCAATGTCCGGGTCGTCTTCGAGGATGCGTTTCAGCAATTTCATGCTGACGGCGAAGCGATCCGGATGCTCGCTCAGGGACGTGTCCACCAGGAAGACGGCGTTCGACGCGAACGGCTCGCCCTTCTCGACGGCGGGCAGATTCGGCCGCAGCCGGGCGTAGAGATAGAGCGGCCCATTGTCGCCCTGCCGGCCGCTGACGGCCTGGACGCGCGGGACGCCAGGAATGCAGCCAACAACAATTTCGCCCTTTGGCTTCTCATTGCTCCAGTTGCGCGTGAATGACACCTTCCTGTCCTTCGTCTCCAGCTTCGCATCGGGGAGCATCCGTACGCGCTTGAAGTCCGCTGCGTTGGCATGGAGATTGAAAGCCATTTCCTTCAGATCGCAGCCCGGCAACGGGAAGCGATAAATCATCTCTCCTTCAAGCATCGGCAGCGTTTCCTCGTAGGCGAGAATGACGCGGTTGTAGCCCTTCGACGGGATCGGAAATACGCGGCCTCGGAAGGTGTTGCCGCCAGCGTACTCCAGTAGAGCCGGGTCGATTTTGCCGCGTACTACGTCCTCGTAGGCCTCGGCCGCCTTCTGATTGTTGACGACACGTCCTTCGCGCAGTTCGCCCCAGTCGGCGGTATCGACGTGCTTTACGAGCTGGTCCGGCGCCAGGCTGTCGAGCGCTGTTGGCGTTTCGCGTGCGGAATTCCTGCGGCCGAAGCGGACCGGCACGGTCTCGCGCGACTGGCCGAGAAACATGGCGAAGTAGCTCGGACTGGCCCCGCTCGGCAGTGGATACTCGAACGTGCCTTCCAGTTGCTTGTCGTGCTTGTTGCAGAAAATGTGATCGACGACGGTGCGGGCGCGCGGCCCTTCGATGGTCGTCGTCACGTGCAGCGACACGAGCTCCAGTGAATTGCCGTCGCCGACATAGACGCGGGCCATCGTCGGCTGAGCGCGATCGCGCTTCCAGACTTGGGGAGGAGCATCGGGCTTTGGAGTATTCGTCGTCTTGTCGTCTGTTGAAAAAGTAATCCCAGCAACGCCGCCGGATGGAAGCGGCTTGGCGACGGCGCCTGACATAAAGGCGCTCGGCGAATCCCCATCCCTGTACAAAAGGGAATTGGTGACGTTGCCTCCCGCTCCGAATCATGGATCGCCGGCCGTGTTGCAACCGATGACGATGGCGACGGTGAGCAACGCGCCGAGGAGGATCGCCCCAAAAGCGACGCGCCTGGGCTTCCACGCACCGGACCATAATGGGGTTTTGAACATCGTTCCCTCCCTGGAACAGCAGCGGGCATCGTTCAGCACGCGGGATTGTAGTCCGGCGGTCGGAGGCGAAGGAAGAGCAGTCTGTGATTACCGCTATGTCCTGGAGCGCGATCTATTCTTGAGGCGAGCCGGTTGGCGGCTGGTAGGAAACTGGACCGGACAACCCCCGCGGCGCCATCGTCTCCGTTTATCTCGGCGGGAGCATGGTAAGCATTCGGTAAACCCGTCCGTCCGCAATCTATCCTGATTGGGCGCGCACTCTCTCTCCGACCGAGCAAACTCGGACACGGCCGCACCTCGAGCCATGCCTCCGAGACGACTTACGCTGTGTCCGTGCGGCCATCTTC
>JBBQPD010000761.1:0-3756 GCA_038331535.1 Gemmatales bacterium
GGTCGCCTGTCTTGACGCGCGTCACCCCGTAACCGACGGCCGTCACCTCGCCGACGCCGTCCGAGAGCGGCGTGATCGGCAGCTTCAGCCGCGGGTTGTACTGGCCCTTGGCGACCATCAGGTCGCGGTAATTCAGCGACAGCGCGCGCATCTTGAGGAGCACTTGCCCCGGCCCTGGGCGCGGCTCCGGCTTCTCGACGAGGGTCAGATTGTCGATGCCGAAAGTGTTCTGTAGCTCAATCGCTTTCATGGGTCGATCCTCCGTCGCGGGACGAAAAGCACCACGATACCACCAATCCCGGCCGATGGCGAGAACCGGTTTCGGTGTTCCGACAGATCGTCGTGCTGTATACTCGTGAGTATGCCAACCGAAACCTTCATCCTCATTCCCGGCCGCACCTCCCGCCAGGGCACGACTCTGAACGAAGGCAAGTTCTCCGACGATTACGTCGAAGAAACCTCCACTCTCTTCGTGGCCCCGGAGGACATGACGCGACTCGGCCTGAAAAACGGCGACCGGGTGCGCTTGCGCAGTGAGACGGGCCGTGAGATCGAGTTGCCATGTATCGCCTCCAAGGCCGGCGAAATGCCGCCCGGTCTGCTGTTCATGCCGTACGGCGACCTGTCCAGCCGCCTGATGGACGGCGACACACACGGTACTGGCATGCCCAACAGTAAGGGCTTCGATGTGGAATTGGAGAGAGTCTGATGAGACGGAGGTCGCGATGCACGGCCGAGCGATTAGACGGCATCAAATGTGGGTGGCGAAAGCCCGAGCGCGACGATTGCTCTCGCTATGGGAGCTGCCTGAAACCCCGAAACGCATCGGGTTTCATTCCCACACTCGCGTAGTTTGTTCGTGCTGGATGTGTGGCAATCCACGCAGGCATTTTCGGGAACGGAAACGCCAAGAACTGCTTGCCACCCCAGAATCGAGACTTTGAAGAGGAACGACTGACATGGCCGCCGCCGAACTCAAGATCGTCAGCAACGCCACCTGCACTTTCTGCGGCTGCGTCTGCGACGACATGGAATTGACCGTCGAAGGCAATCACATCACCAAGGCGAAGAACGCCTGCGTCCTCGGCAAGGCGTGGTTCCTGAACCATCACATCGAGGATCGACCCGTCGCCATTATCGAGGGCAAGCCGGCGACACTGGAAGAGGGTGTCGAACGCGCCGCTCGTATCCTCGCCGGGGCACAATATCCCATCGTCTACGGTCTGTCGGACACCACCTGCGAGGCGCAGCGCGTCGCCGTCGGCATCGCGGACCGAATCGGCGGCTGCGTCGATACGACGACGTCGGTCTGTCACGGGCCGTCGGGCATGGCGTTCCAGGGTGTCGGCGAGGTGACCTGCTCGCTCGGCGAAGTGAAGAATCGGGCCGATCTCGTCATCTTTTGGGGCAGCAACCCCGCGGAGTCGCACCCGCGGCACTGGGGCCGCTACTCGACGATGCCCAAGGGGCTCTTCATTCCCAACGGCCGCAAGGGCCGCACCGTCGTCCTCGTGGACGTGCGCCGCAGCAAGAGCGCTCCCGCTGCCGACATCTTCCTGCAAGTGAAGCCGCGCAAGGACTTCGAGGCGCTGTGGGCGCTGCGGGCCCTGGTCAAGGGCGTTGCACTGGACGCGAGCGTGACGGAAGAGACGGGCATTCCGCTGGAGCAGTTGCAGAACCTCGCCGAGAAGATGAAAGCGTGCAAATTCGGCATCCTGTTCTTCGGCATGGGCCTATCGATGACGCGCGGCAAGCACCTCAACGTCGAAGCGGCCCTGTCGCTGGCCAGCGACCTGAATGAGTTCACGCGCTTCTACGCCAAGCCGATGCGCGGCCACGGCAACGTGACCGGGGCCGACAACGTCGTCGCCTGGCAGACCGGCTATCCCTTCGGCGTCAGCCTCGGCCGCGGCTACCCGCGCTTCAACCCCGGCGAGTTCACCACGTCCGACACGCTGGCCCGCGGCGAGGCCGACGCGGCCATGATTATCGCCTCGGACCCGATGGGCAACTTCTCGCAGCCGGCGCGCGAACACCTGGCGAAGATCCCCTACATCGCCCTGGACCCGAAAGAGACGGCGACGGTGCGCGGCGCGACAGTGGCGTTCACCACGGCGACTTACGGGATCAACGTGCCAGGCACCGTCTATCGCATGGACGACGTGCCGATCCCACTGCGGCCGGCGTTCGACTCGCCCTACCCCAGCGACGAGACGGTGCTGCGCGCCATCGACAAGCGCGTCCGCGAGTTGCAGAACGCGCCGGCGAATTGATTTCCCCTTCGTGCATTCGGCGGATACATTGTAGCCCGCCGTCCCGCGATCACTTGCGCGGGGCGGCGGGCTGCGTTCGTTATCCTGCCTTCAAAGCGATGAGGTAACCTCATGACCGATATCCCCATCTCACGACGGCGCCTACTTGCAGGTGCCAGCGCCCTTGCCGCCGGGGCCATCCCGGCCCGCGCAGCGGAGACGAAGCCGCCGAGCGAGCCGTTTCGCTACATGCTCAACACCAGCACTATTCGCGAGCAGAAGCTGCCGTTCACCGACAAAATCGCCATCGCCGCCAAGGCCGGCTACCATGCCATCGAGCCGTGGATTCGGGAGCTGGAGCAACACGTCAAGGAAGGCGGCAGCCTCAAGGATCTTGGCAAGCTCATCCGCGACGTCGGCCTGACGGTCGAGAGCGCCATCGGTTTCGCCGAGTGGATCGTCGATGACGACGCCCGCCGCAAGAAGGGACTGGAGACGGCGAAGCGCGACATGGACCTCGTTGAACAAATCGGCGGCAAACGTATCGCTGCCCCTCCAATCGGAGCGACGAACCAGGCCGACCTGAACTTGCTGAAGGCCGCCGAGCGCTACCGCGAGCTGGGCGAAATCGGCGACAAGGTCGGTGTCGTGCCGATGGTCGAAGTGTGGGGCTTCTCGAAGACGCTGGGTCGTCTCGGCGAGGCGACGCTGGTGGCGATGGAGAGCGGCTACGCGAAGGCCTGCGTGCTGCCCGACGTCTTTCACCTCTACAAGGGCGGCTCCGGCTTCACGGGGCTGAGCCTGACCGGGCCGCAGGCGGTGCAGGTTCTCCACGTCAACGACTATCCCGCGACGCCGGGTCGGTACAAGATCACCGACGCCGACCGCATTTACCCCGGCGACGGCGTGGCGCCGCTGAAGGAGATGTTCCGCGACCTGTACCGCGTCGGCTTTCGCGGCCACCTGTCGGTGGAGCTGTTCAATCGCAAGTACTGGATGGAGGACGCGGCGACCGTCGCCCGCACGGGGATCGAGAAGCTGCGCGCCGTCGTCCGCGCCGCAATGGGATAAGAGCCGAAATGGTTTACGTTTCGCGCGGACCCGCGCGAAACGTAAACAGGTCAGGGAGCGATCATGTTCCGCACTCGATTTACACCACTGCTCGCGCTAATGCTCGTCGCGTTTCCCGCGCCGGCTGAGGAGAAACCCCTCGCCGACGCCTTGCGCGCCCTCGACGGCAACATCTACAAACCCGGCAGCGACGATGCCAAAGCCGCGGCGACGATGTTGTCCCGCGACATCCGCGCGCGCCTGCGCGAAGCCAACGCCCGCTCGACGCAGGAATGGAAGGCGCTCAAGACGAAGGACGATTGGGAGAAGTTCCGCGCCGCCAAGTTGAAGGCGCTGCGGGACTCGCTCGGCCAGTGGCCCGCACCGCCGACCGACCTCAAGGTGCAGGTGACGGGTGTTATTGATGGCGACGGTTATCGCATCGAGAAGCTCG
>JBBQPD010000762.1:0-3754 GCA_038331535.1 Gemmatales bacterium
GCCAAGAAGTTCGGCCAGTTTCTGCCGGCGGAACGCGAACAGGGTTGTCAACTCGCGTTCGAGAAACGCGGCGGTAACGGTCAACCCGAGAAGTCCTCCAGGCGGTTCGTAGGCGACGTGCTCGCTCAGCCGCGTGCCTCCCTCCGGCAAACCTTCCAGGCGCTGAGTGTGCGTCCAGCGCCGGAACGGTCCCTGGCGTTGTTCGAGGACTAACAGCGCCGCCGGCTCGTACACGGTTACCTCACTAACGACGCGCTGGGACACTCCCCAGCGCCGGCCGCGCAGCACCAGGCACGAGCCGAACACCAGTTCCTCTGGACCGCTCTCTATCTTCAAATGCATCTCCGGCGGCGCCAGTTGCGCGAGAACGCTCGTGCGCCGCAGCTGCGCGAATACCACTGTGGGAGAGGCGGCGAAGCGAACCTCGGATTCAAAGATCGGCATCTGGACTCCGGCTGGTGGATTGTTTCCTCTTCGCTAAACAATGTGTAAGGATGATCGTAAGTCCTTACTGGACAGTGTCAACCGCGGATAATCGGGCTGTGGTGCGAGGCCCGAACTGGCCAAGCAACCTGGACCAACGCAACGCCCTCTTCACGAGTCCTGGAGAAGAACGAGATGCCGATCACCATTGTTTCCGCGGAACCGATCGAGGGCCAGGTACGCCGCGAAGTCGCCATTCTCAGCTCGCTCGGCGCGCATGCGGTCGGCCAATACGTGCTCGTACGACTCGCCGACGAGGAGGGCCGCATCGGCCTCGGCGAGGCCAGCGTCACCAGCGTCTGGAGCGGCGAGACACAGGTCGGCTGCGTCAACATCCTGCGCGAGATCCTCGCTCCGCTCGTGGTCGGCGCCGACCCGTTCGACACCGAGTGGATCATGCGCCGGCTCGACCGGGCGGCGTTCGGGAACAGCTTCGCCAAGGCCGCCCTGGAAATGGCTCTCCTCGACCTGCAAGGACAGATCCTCCGCGTGCCTGTCTTCAAATTGCTCGGCGGCCGCGACGCGGCGCCTCCCGGCGGCGATCCCGGCGTGCGATTGAAGTTCGTCGTCGGCGCCGTGGAGCCGGACACGGCGGCGCAGCGGGCAAAGCGCATGACCGACGCCGGCTGGAAGGCGATCAAGGTGAAGATCGGCCGCGACTCGAAGGCCGACGTTGCCCGGCTGACGGCGGTGCGTCGCGCCATCGGGCCGGACGTGTTCCTGTCCGTCGATGCCAACGGCGGCTACACGGTCGAGCAGGCGGTGTGGGTGGGGGCACGGCTGGAAAAGCTGGAGGTCGCCCTGTTCGAGCAGCCGACTCGGCGCGGCGATCACGTTGCAATGGCCGAGGTGCGCCGCCGCAGCGGCATCCCCATCATGGCCGACGAGAGTGTCTTCACCCCGCAGGACGTGATCGACGTGATCCGCGCCGGCGCGGCGGACGTGCTGAGCCTCTATCCCGGCAAGCACGGCGGCATCCGCGCGACGCAACAGCTCGCGCGCATGGCGGAGTCGGCGGGCATCGCCTGCACGATCGGCAGCAACCTGGAACGAGAGGTGGCGACGGCGGCGATGGCCCACGTCGCCGTCGCCACGGGCAACATCCAGTGCGAACGCTTTCCCGGCGACTTGATCGGCCCGCTGTACTTCGAGTCGCCACTAACGAAGACGCCGCTGATCTATCGCGCCGATCGTCTGTTCGTGCCGACGGAAGCGGGGCTGGGGGTGAGCGTGTGAGCACCTGTTCCCAAAGTAATTCCTCGCCCCGAAAGACTTTCACAGGTCGCTGGCGCTCCCGGCTCGCCTATGCTTCAAAAGAACTCCGCATAATCTGCCTTGAATGCCTTGATCCCCTTCTGCATAAACCACACGTCGATGCCGATCGACAGGATTCGGCAGCCGAGATCCACGCAACGACGCGCGTGTGCGGCATTCAGCGGCAAGACGGCCCAGGCTACGTTGTTGGCCGCGGCGGCCTTCGCCACGCGCTCGACCGCCTTCCACATTTCCGGGTGTTCCCACTGTCCGGTCAGACCCATTGACTGGCTCAGGTCCGCCGGGCCGATGAACAGGAAATCGAGGTCCGGCAACGCGGCGATCTGCTCCACCTCCGCGACGGCGTCCTTGTGTTCGATTTGCACGGCGACGATGCTCTCGGCGTTCGCCTTGCGAAAATACTCCGCGCCGGGGTAGTTGCCATAGCGGCCATCGACGCCGGTGCCGTTAACGCCGCGGAAGCCGCGCGGCTGAAACTTCGCCCAGTTCAGCAGCTGCTCGGCCTCGCGGGCGCTGCGGACCATCGCCGCCATCACGCCGCCGGCGCCGGCTTCCAGAGGACGCATCACCGTGGCGTAATCGGTCGCTGTCAGCCGGACGAAGCTGTCGATGCCCACTCCGCGCGCCGCCCGCGCGGACTCTTCGAGCTGCGGGATCGTCAGGCCGACGTGTTCCTGATCGAGCCAGACGGCGTCAAAACCGCCCGACCACGCGACCATCTCGACTAGCTTCGGCGAGCAGAGTTGGCCGAGGGCGAATACTCGGATCAGTCGCGTCTTGTCGGCCAGCAACGCTTTCAGGTGCGCCCCCATGTCCCGGACTCCTCGGCCAGCGGTCGAATCTCTCGCCTTATTACCTCAGCACGAACGAAGCTTACGAGCCGCGCCCGTCAGGGAGCGTTCCTCGCGCTCCCTGACGGGCGCGGCTAGTGAGGTGCTTACTTGCCAGGGTAATATCTTGCGAGAAGCGTCGGCGCCGGACAAGTAAGAGGCGGCATCGAAACACCTGGACATGGTTCTTTTCGTCGCGACTGCCATTCTGGCAGAGGGTTGTCTCTACCTGATCGTGAAACTTACGGCTTAACTATCTTGTTGGCAAGTCGTTACGCGAATCACGTCTTCTCATTCTCTCGGCACGGCAGTTGCTAATATGGTGTTGGATAATCAAACAACGTCAAGAGAAGCAGTTAAGACGAGAACCAACGGGAAGAGTGTCTATTCTTCCTGACATACCAAACAGAGAATAACGAGAGCGGGGCGTTTACCCGGGTTTCCCCGATATCGGGACGATCCCGCCTGACTCGAAAGGAGCATCGCCGTGGCTGACAGCAAATCCGACACCATCATCGGCATCGACCTCGGGACGACCAACTCCGTCGTCGCGGTCATGGAAGGCGGCGAGGTCAAGGTCATCGCCAACCAGGAAGGCAACCGCCTGACACCGAGCGTCGTCGCCTTCACCGACAAGGGCGACCGCCTTGTGGGTGATCCTGCGAAACGGCAAGCCATTACGAACGCCAAGCGCACCGTCTACTCCATCAAGCGCTTCATGGGCCGCCGCCACAAGGAGGTCCACGGCGAGGAGAAGTTGGTGCCGTACAAGATCGTCGGCAGTGAGGATGAGCCGACCAAGGTCGAGATCGACGGCAAGAACTTCACGCCGCCGGAAATCTCGGCCATGATCCTGCGCAAGCTCAAGGAAGCGTCCGAATCGTACCTGGGTCACCGCGTCAACAAGGCCGTCGTTACCGTGCCAGCCTACTTCAACGACGCCCAGCGCCAGGCCACGCTGGAGGCCGCCAAGATCGCCGGCTTCGACACCGATTGGGAGATCGAAGACCCGGCCACCGGCAAGAAGACCAAGCAGCGGATGCGCATCATCAATGAGCCGACCGCCGCTGCACTGGCCTACGGGCTGGACCGCAAGAAGAATGAGAAAGTCGCCGTCTTCGACCTCGGCGGCGGTACGTTCGACATTTCGGTCCTGGACGTCGGCG
>JBBQPD010000763.1:0-3751 GCA_038331535.1 Gemmatales bacterium
ACCCCCGGCTACCGGATACAACCCCATCGGGGTAAACACGGGAACAGCCAATAAAGTGAATCCGCCGTAACATAACCGCTAAGCCGTGGTTTCAGAACCTAACCCCCCGGCCTCCTTCCCTACGAGGGAAGGGGGAGCAGACGGGAGTTTGCCCCCTCCCTTTGTAGGGGAGGGGGGTAGGGGAGAGGTTGTGAAATCACCTCTAGGCGGCGGAGAGGGCCATCATGTTCAGTGTCACGCGTGAGATTCATTTCTGTTACGGCCATCGCCTGCTGAACTACGACGGCAAGTGCCGGCACCTGCACGGCCACAACGGCCGGGCCGTCATCACGCTCTCCGCGCCGCAGCTCGACGCGCTGGGCATGGTGCTCGACTTCACCAGCCTTAAGCGCGTCGTCGGCGGCTGGATCGATACCGCGCTGGACCACAAAATGCTGCTGCACCGCGACGACCCCGTGCTGCCGCTCTTGCAGGCACAGGGCGAGCCGGTCCATGTCCTCGACGTGAACCCGACCGCCGAGAACATCGCCCGGTTGATCTTCGACTACACGAAATCGCAGGGCTTTCCCGTCGTCGAAGTGAAGCTGTGGGAGACGGAAAACTGCTTCGCCAGCTATCGCGACCTGTGAACACGACTCCTCGTGAGGATCGTCATGAACCCCTATCGACTGCCGCAGTCCGTCATCCCCAGCCGCTACGACCTCCGCCTCGAACCCGACCTCGCCTCCGCGCGCTTCGACGGCGAGATGCACGTCGCGCTCGCGGTGCATGAGCCGGTGGCGGAAATTGTTCTCAACGCCGTCGAGCTGGTCCTTCACGGCGCGACCGTCGCCGCTGTTACGGGCGGCTCCGTACCCGCGGCCATCATCCAGGAAGAAGCCGCCGAACGCTGCCGGCTGACGCTGGCGACACCGCTGCTGCCCGGCGACTACGTTCTGCACATGACCTTCACTGGCACGCTCAACGACAAGCTGCGCGGCTTCTACCGCAGCCGCACCACAGGCTCCGACGGCGCGGAACGCTGGCTGGCCGCCACGCAGTTCGAGGCGACGGACGCTCGCCGCTGCTTCCCCTGCTGGGACGAACCCGCCTTCAAGGCTGTCTTCGCCTGCACCCTGGTGATCGATCCCGAACTCCTGGTCGTGTCCAACACGCGCATCGCTTCGGAGCGCGTCGAGAACGGCCGCAAGGTCGTCCACTTCGCCGACACCATGAAGATGTCCACCTACCTTGTCGCCTTCATCGTCGGCCAGCTGGAAGCGGGCGATCCGGTGCGGGCCGGTTCGACGGAGCTGCGCGTCTGGTCGGTGCCCGGCAAGCGGCACTTGACGACGTTCGCCCGGGACATCGGTGCGGCGTCGCTGGCCTTCTTCGAGCGCTATTACGGCCGCGACTATCCCGGCGACAAGCTCGACCTCCTCGCCATCCCCGATTTCGCGGCGGGCGCGATGGAGAACCTCGGCGCCATCACTTTCCGCGAGACGGCGCTGCTCGTCGAGGAGGCGTCGGCTACCCACGCCGAAAAGGAGCGCGTCGCCGACGTGGTCGCCCACGAGAACGCCCACATGTGGTTCGGCGACCTCGTCACCATGTCGTGGTGGAACGGCCTCTGGCTGAACGAAGCGTTCGCCACCTTCATGGAGATGCTCGCCGTGGACGCCTGGAAGCCGGAGTGGAAACGCTGGACCACGTTCGGCGTGTCGCGCTCGGCGGCCATGACGATTGACGGCCTGCGCAGCACGCGCACCATCGAATTCCCCGTCGAAGCGCCGCGCGACGCCGACGCGATGTTCGACACGCTGACCTACGAAAAGGGCGCGTCGGTGCTGCGCATGCTGGAACAGTACGTCGGCCCGGAGGTCTTCCGCGCCGGCGTCCGCACCTATCTCGACCGCCACGCCTACGGCAACACCGAGACGGGCGACCTGTGGCGTGCGCTCGGCACCGCGGCCAAACTGCCGCTGCCCGAGGTGATGGACGGCTGGGTCTTCCGCTCCGGTTATCCGCTCGTCAGCGCCCGCGTTGAGGCCGACCGGCTGATCCTGTCGCAGCGACGGTTCCAATATCTTCCCGCGGACGACGCGCCTTCCCCGCCGCAACTCTGGCAGGTGCCGATCCAGGTGCGTGTCTGGACGGCCGGCAAGCCAGAAGTCGTGCGCCTGCTGTTGACCGAAGCGGAGGCCGCGTTGCCCTTGCCCGCAGGCTGGCGAGCCGTGCTGGTCAACGAGGGAGGCCACGGCTTCTACCGCGTTCGCTACGAACCGGACCTGATGAATCGCCTTGTGGAAGGGCTGCCGGAGCTGGAGGCCATCGAGCGTTTCAACCTGGTCAACGATGCCTGGGCGGCGGTCCTCGCCGGGCTAACGCCGCTGACGGATTATCTCGACCTGACGGCTCGCTTCCGCGGCGAGCGCGACCGCAACGTCTGGTCGTTGTTGACGCACTCGTTCCACACGCTCAACCGCATCACGGCGGATGCGGACCGGCCCAACCTGGAAGCGCTGGTGCGCGATCGCCTCGGCCGGGCGGCGGCCGAGCTGGGATGGACGCCGCGCCCCGGCGAAGACGAGCTGATGGGGCAGCTGCGCGGCGACCTGCTGCGCGCCCTCGGGACGCTCGGCAACGACAAGGCAACGCAAACGAAAGCCGCCGAGGTCTTCGCCTCCGGTGCCGCCGACGCCGCGGTGTGGTCGGCGGTCGTGCCGATTCTCGCCCACGTCGGCGGCGCCCAACGCTTCGACGAGTTTGTCGGCCGCTTCAAGGCGGCGAAAACGCCGCAGGAAGAGCAACGCTACTTGCTGGCCCTGACCGGTTTTCAAGACCCCGCGCTGATCGACCGCGTGCTGGCGCTGACGGCAGGCAACGAGGTGCGGACCCAGGACGCGCCGTTCGTCTTGCGGGCGGCGTTAATGAATGTGGCCGCGCGCCGGCAAGCGTGGGCATTCGTTCGCGCCAACTGGGAGCGGATCAATCGCGACTTCGCGACGCCCGGCCTGCGGCGGTTGTGTGAGGGTTTACTCGGACTGACGACGCCGGAGCTGGAACGCGAGGCCCGCGCCTTCTTTGAGGAAAAGCCAGTGAACCTGGGCGGTAAATTGATGGAGCAAAACCTGGAGCAGCTGAGCCTCGCCGTTCGCTTGCGCGAGCGCGAGGGAGCGGCCCTGCGCGAGTATCGCGCGTAATCGTTTACGTTGCGCGCGGACACGTTCCAACTGGGACCGCTCGGATTCGAACCGAGAACCAAGGGATTATGCAAATCCACGACGGCTTTCGCCGCCCCTTTCGGGTTCGTGGTCTGGACCATACCTTCACGTTACGTGTCTGCCGTCTGGTCTCTACACCTTCCGCCTGTGGGCGGCTTGGCTCGGGATTAGCCTGTCTCGATCGAGAGTTAGCGTTCCCCGAGTTTGGCAGATTCTACGAAAGCCCTCGTCGCCGAAGACCTCCGCAACCCGTGTGCGGCAACCGTGCGCGAAAGCGTTTAGGTTGCCCTCGTCAAGTCCCCTGCTCTAACCGTTGAGCTACGGTCCCTTCCAGCGCATTTTATCGGCCGGAGCACCCGACGTCTCTCCCTTGCAGGCCAAAGGAGCCGCGCACGAAGTAAGCGGTTCTTGGGCCCGCTTACTTCGTGCGCGGCTCTTCGAGGCCCGCTTACTTCGTGCGCGGCTCTTCGAGGCCCGCTTACTTCGTGCGCGGCTCCTTTGTCAGCGGCGGGCCGTAGGTGGGACAGAGGTCGCGCTCGCCGCCGAAG
>JBBQPD010000764.1:0-3743 GCA_038331535.1 Gemmatales bacterium
CGCGCAGGCCGAAATCGTCCACCGGCAGCACGTCGAGCCGGCCCAGCGAGAACATCAGATACATTTGCGCCGTCCAGGGGCCGATGCCGCGCACCGCGATCAGGCTCTCCGCGATCTCCTCGTCGGTCATTTCATGAAAGCTCGCCAGCGGCAACACGTCCGTATGAACGCGACTCGCCAAATCGATCATGGCGGCGGCCTTGCTGCCGGACAGGCCAGCCGAACGCAGCTTCTCCGTGCCCGCGGCGAGGATGGCCGCAGGTGTCACTCCGTCGGGCGCCAGTACGCCCGCCAACCTGGCGCCGATGGCGAGCGCCGCCTTGGTCGAGATCATCTGCGAGACGATCGACTGGATCAGGGTGCTGAATCCGGCCGGATTGGGTTGCAACGTGCAGGGACCGACACGGGCCATCAGGGTCTTGAGGACGGGATCGCGCCGCGCGAGATGACGCCGGGCTTTGGAATAGATGTCGGCGAGAGCGGACGACATGGGAGCCTCTCCCTGGAAACGAGTTCGGCCGCTCGCGTCGGAGCGAGCGGCCGATTCCGGGGCATGTGCATCGTTATTTACTGAGCCGGCGTCGCGGCCAGATCATCGCCGCCGACCCGGACCGGATCGGGCGTCGGTGTCTGCTGGTGATCGATGCGGCGGAAGGCCATCGCCTTCGCGCCGGGCCGGCGCACGTCCCAGGTCAGACCGACGAAGCTGAGCAGCCGAATGACGTAGTAGCTGATGTCGATCTCCCACCAGAAGAACCCCTGGTTGGCGGAGCTCATGTAGTGGTGGTGATTGTTGTGCCAGCCCTCGCCGAGCGTAATCAGGGCCAGGAACAGGTTGTTCCGGCTCTCGTCGGTGGTGGCGTAGCGGCGCCGGCCGATGAGGTGGCTCAGCGAGTTAATGAAGAACGTGCAGTGGTAAAGGATGACCGTGCTGATCACGAAGCCCCATACCAGACCCGTCCAGCCGCCAAAGAGCAAGCAACCGACGGCCAGCAGCACGCCCGGCACCCAGTGGAAGCGCTCGAGCAGCCGCAATTCGGGAAAGCGGTTGTAATCCGGGATCTCGTGCAGCGGCGTCTCGACGTGGTCGTCGGACAGGATCCAGCCGAGATGCGCCCACCAGAAGCTGGTGACCAGCGGCGAGTGCGGATCATCGGGTGTGTCGGAATAGCGGTGGTGGCGGCGATGGTGCGACGCCCACCACAGCGGACCCTTCTGCAGCGCGCTGGCGCCGAGACAGGCCAGCAAGAACTGGCCGACGCGCGAGGTCTTGAAGGAGCGATGGGCGAAGTAACGATGATAACCGGCCGTGATACCGAACATGCGCACCACGTAGAACACGGCGCACATGATCAAGGCGCGCGTGTCCACGCCGGTGAACAGCGCGGCGAGACAGCCCAGATGCAGGCCGATGAAGCCTAACGATTTGAACCAGTTGGGGAGCGCGACGAGCGATTGTGGCGGACGCCACAGGGGACCAGCCTTGGCCGCCCGGATAGGGGTGGTAAGTACCGTACTAATGGAAGGCTCCTTGTGGATGAACGCGGGCAGCGCCAACTCCTGGCGCACGGAGGCCCCTCTACATAGAAGGTGCCTACGGCGATAGGCGATGTGCGGGCGCGAGCCGATCAGGGCTTCATGACGGGCTTTTTAGGGCCAATCAGCCGGGCCTTGCGGATGGCGCTTTGCTTGCGGAGCTCCGCTCTCCGGCGGGCTTCGCAAGGCTTTTCGTAGTACTTTCGCTTCCGGAGCTCTTTCTGGATTCCGCTCCGCTCCAGCAGTTTTTTGAAGCGGCGCAAAGCCAGCCCGATAGGCTCCCGATCATGAACGCGCATCCGCAGAGGCATGCTTCCTCCCCGTTACACTCTCGCCCTTCCGAACCTCCGGAAGGATATCACACAAGTCGGTCCCAGGTGCCAAGCCCGCCGCCGGATTTGAGTTAGTTCAACTCAATGGCGACAGTTTCCCCGCTCTCAATGAAGAGAGAAGGAGATTTTCTATTTCTAGCAAAATCGACCGGCGTCGGGAAGGGGGAATTGTTCAGCGCCGCGTGCTTGCCGTTTCGCGAAACGCTGAGCACCTCCCACACCCTTAATAGGACGCCATTCGCCCCTGATCTCTCCTCGCCCTAGAATCAACTTGCTCCCACGTCCGTCTATCCAGATGGTACGTGTAGGACATCCCCTCCTGATTTTGACCGGAGAACTCTTACATGCATCTTCTTGCATTTCTCATGCCGCGCCGCTTTTTGCGCTTGCTGTCTTTCGTACTGGTCGGATCGTTCGCGTCCGCGCCGCCCAGCGCGGCGCGCGGCGACGATTGGCCGCAGTGGCTTGGGCCGCAGCGCGACGGCATCTGGCGCGAGACGGGTATCCTCGACAAGTTTCCGAAAGACGGCCCGAAGGTGCGCTGGCGCGTCGCCGTCGGCGGCGGCTACGCGGGGCCGGCTGTCGCCAACGGCAAGGTCTTCCTCGCCGATCGCGTGCTGGCGCCTGGCTCCAAGGATCCCGAGGATCCCTTTGCCATCTCCTACTCCGACGGCGTCGAGCGCGTCAGCTGCCTGGACGAGGCGACGGGCGAACTCGTCTGGCGCCACTCCTACCCCTGCAAATACGGCGTGGCCTATCCGTGCGGCCCGCGCTGCACGCCGATCGTCGCGGGCGGCAAGGTCTACCATCTCGGCGCCATAGGCGACCTCGTCTGTCTCGACGCGGCGACGGGAAAAGTCGCCTGGTCGAAGAACTTCAAGAAGGACTACGGAGCGCCGCTGCCGCTCTGGGGCTTCGCCGCCAATCCGCTACTCGATGGCGACAAGCTGATCTGCCTGGTCGGCGGCAAGGGCAGCATCGTCGTGGCCTTCGACAAGGAGGACGGCACGGAGAAATGGAAGGCGCTGTCCTTCGAGAAGCAACCGACGCAGCTGGGTTATTGCCCGCCGATGATTTTCAAGGCCGGCGGCGTCCGTCAGCTCATCATCTGGCACCCCGAAGCGGTCAACAGTCTCGATCCGGAGACGGGGAAGTTGTACTGGTCGGAGAAGTTCCCGCTCAAGGCCAACCTCGCCATCGCCACGCCGCGGCTGGACGGCGACAAGCTGCTGATCGCGTCCTTCTACAACGGCTCCCGCCTCTACAAGCTCGACGCCGACAAGCCGACGGCGAGTCTCGTCTGGGCGAGCAAGGGCCGCGGCGAATCGCCGAGTCAGACCGACAACCTGCACAGTATCATGAGCACGCCGTTCATCCGCGCCGGGCATATCTACGGCGTGTGCAGTTACGGCGAGCTGCGCTGCCTGAAGCTGGAAGACGGCAGCCGCGTCTGGCAGGACATGCGGGCGACGGGCAACAAAACAGAGCCGGAGGAGCGCTGGGCAAACGCCTTCCTGGTGCCCAACGGCGACCGCTGGTTTTTGTTCAACGAGAAGGGCGACCTGATCCTCGCCAAGCTCTCTCCCAAAGGCTACGAGGAGATCGACCGTGCCCACATTCTGGAGCCGACGAGCCGGCTGAAGGACCGGTCGGTCGTCTGGTCGCACCCGGCGTTCGCCAACAAGTCGCTGTTTGTGCGGAACGACAAGGAGCTGGTGTGCGTGTCGCTGGCGAAAGAGTGAGAAATCAATCAGTGATAGACTGTATCAGAAGTGGGTGCTACGAGCCGCGACCGTCAGGGCTTAAGTTTAGTCACATCTTCGCGGCGCTGGCGGCGGCCGCACCGTCCAGCATGGCTTGGAGTTGCATCCAGCC
>JBBQPD010000765.1:0-3730 GCA_038331535.1 Gemmatales bacterium
GGCGCGACACGGCTCCGACCCGCAGGAGGACACGGCCATCATGACCGGAGCAGACCTCGAAGGGTTCCGCACGAAGTCGAAGGGGGAAATCGACGCGACACCCGAGAGGAAATAACAGGCTCCAGGCAAAGCCGCATGAACGATGACGCTTTCAGCCGCGCCCGGCCACCTGTGCTTTCAATTGATCGACGAGTTGCTGTAGTTGCTCCAACGGCATGGTTCGCAAGGTTGCTTTGGGCGTAGGCTCCACATGGAGAAGCTCCTCATACGACTGCACTCGGCCCATTAACTCGCCGCGTTGCTCGCCGCGTTGCTCGCCGCGTTGCTCGCCGCGTTGTTCGCCGCGTTGTTCGCCTTCCAGGCGGGCGCCGTGCAGACGGGATGCCTCGTCGCGCTGATACTTCAGCCGCGCTTCGTACTTCTCGCGTTCCAGCTCACTCTGGGTCAACATGCGCAATACCTCCATCGCTTTGCGGATCGCAGGGGTTTGCAACGGCACGCGCTTCTTGGCCGACGATGCCGATCCGTTCGTGTGGCCGAGTGCATTGCCGTGCTATTGAGGCCCGTTCACGGGCGTTTGCCGCGGAGCGGTACTAGGCCCTCCGTTCACGGCTGACTATTACCAACAAGTCGCCCACCCTGAAGTAGCCCTATTGTAAAGGGCCGAAACATAAGAGGTTATGGCGACGGTGTCCAAAAGAACACTGTCAAATTGTCGTGTCATAACCACTTACGCCACTTCGCCTTGTGGACTTGTTGGTAATAGACAGCCGTTCACGGCGGGTGCGGCGCTTGGGCATCACCTCGCCGCGCGCCCCGTCCTGAAGGACGGGTCTCTTACCGCTCCGCGGCAAAGGCCCGTGAACGGGCCTCTATACGGGTACGAGAATGCACCCCTAATGGCCCTGAATCTCGACTGCCGGGGCCGCGTCTGCTATCGTATCTGCGCCGCGTGTTCTGCGCCGCGCCCAGGGAAGCGAGTAACCTCACCAAGCGCTTGCCGCCGCGCGCAGGATGGAAACCAGGAGGATCGACCGTGATCCATTTCCGCTGTCCCAGGTGTGAGCAGCCCGTGGAGGCCGTACCGGGCGCCGCCGGACGGCAGGTGCTGTGCCCCGGCTGTCGGGCGATGGTGCTGGTCCCCGGCGAAGCAACGGGACCTGCCGCGCCGACGGCGGACGCGCCGCTCAACCGACGGCAGTGGAATCGCCAGTTTTTCGGCACCTTCGCGTTCCTCATCCCGCTCGCCATGGCGGTCCTCGGCGTCGGCGGATACGCGGCGTACCAGCGCTGGTTCGCGAGCAACGTCCGTCTCTATGTCGATAACACCGGCGCGGAACCGCTCACCGTCCGCCTCGACGGCGAGGAGAAAGCCACTGTCGCGCCGGGCACCTTCGTCGTTCTCAAATGTCGGGACGGGAACCGGCGCATTCAGATCACGCGCGGCGGCGACACGATCTTCGACGAAACGAAAGAGCTGAGCAAGCCGAAGGAGAGCGAGCCGTCGAAATACCTCCTCAACCCGGACGCGACGGGCCGCTACCACACGCACAGCGTTCAGTACGGCGTCGCTTTCATGCCGTGGGGTCTCGCCAACCTGGGGCCGCACGTCCAGCGCTGGCTGCCGTTGATCGCCAACGAGGCCAACCCGTTTCCGGGCATGGACGAGGAGGCCATCAAACGCGACTTCTATTGGGCGTGCAGCGAAGCTGACGTCAAGCTGGTCGATCCGGCCGTATGGCAGGACATCTCCAAGTTCGAGATCGTGTTTGAGCGTGCGCCCAAGCAGATCAAGGGTGAACTCACCGGTAAGCAGGAAGTATTCGCTCGTTTGCCGAGCGCCGACTACGACGCCTTCAAGGCGATCCGGTCGAATCAGAAGATGACGAAGCAGGAGTTGGCGGCAGCGCTGCGGGCGATGCAGCGCATCCTGGATGCGGAACTGCCGAAGTAATCGGTTCGTCTAGCCGGCGGAGTCGACGATGGCCTCCGCGCTGCTCACTTGACGCGAGTGTCGGAGAGGACCGCACTTCCCTCGTCCTCCGGCAGGCCCAGACAATACAGCTCCTCGATAAAGCCGGACAGCAGGCGCTCGATCGTGGCGCGGTCGTGGCGATTGCGGCTGTAGGTAAGCCCGACGTGCATGCGTCCCTCCGCGATATGGCCGGTCCAGTCGAGTAGGTAGCGCCGGCGGCCCTGAAGACTGTGGAGGTGTCCCACCGATTCGTGCAGCGGGGCCACCTCGCTGGCGGCGAGGGGAATGGCGTCGAACTGGCCGGCGTAATTGAAGCACACTTCCGCCTGTGGCAGTTCCCGAAGTTGCCGCGCGACTTCACTGTCACCCGTCAGGTAGCGGAGCAGGCCGTAGCCGATGCCGCGGCCTGGCACTTCGCGCAGTGTTTGGGCCACGCCGTCCAGACTTTCGACGGCCGTTTCGTCCTGGCCGACCGGGAGCCAGGCTGGATAGATGGACGCCATCCAGCCGACGGTGCGCGTGAGGTCGAGGTCCAGGGCCATGATCTCCCGGCCGTGCCCTTCCACATCCACGAGTAGACCATCCGCGCCGGCCCATTCCGCGGCGGCTCGCGCCAGGGCGGTCAACAGCACCTCGTTGATCGAGGCGCCGTGGCGAGGTAGAACTTCTTGCAACAGAGCTTTCGTCTGCTCCACGGAAAGCGTCAGCCAGATGCTGTCTGCCGACGCGCGTGTATTTTCCCCCTTACGGCGATCGACCGGCAAGGCGGCAGGCGGCACCTTAGCTCCGCACGTGAGCCAGAAGCCCGCCTCTTCACGCACTTCGGGCCGCGCGGCCAGGTCGGAGAGCGCGCGAGCATAGGTCTGGAACGAGGCGGTGCGGGGCGCCAGCTCGATCGGCTGGCCGAGGATCAGTTGCCCCAGCGCCTGGAGGAAATCTTCCAGCAGAATGCGCCACGAAACGCTGTCGATCACGAGATGGTTGAGGATCAACACCAGCCGGCCGCTCGAACCGCGTCCGTGCTCGAACAGCGCGACACGGGCCAGCGGTCCATATTCGGCGTCGAGGCTGCCGCGCAGGCGCGTGGTCTCTTCCCGAAACGCCTGGTCGCGGTCGTGGGCGTCGAGACCGGACAGGTCGTGGCGGGTGAAGGGTACAACGCGGGTGGCGAAGTCGGAACCGTCCGGTGCGGCGAGCGTCTGCTTCCACACACCGTCCTCCTGGCGGAAGCGCAGGCGCAGAGCGTCATGGCGGGAGACGAACTGCTCGATGACCGGGCCGATCACGGCGAGGTCGAGACCGTCCGGCACTTCCACTTCCAGCAGCTCGTTCCAGTGTCCCAGGCCCGATGGTTCCTGCTCGAAGAACCAGTGCTGCACCGGCGTCAGCGGCACGTCGCCGACGGGTAGTGCCTCTTTCACCTCGGCCGCGCCGCGCTCGGCGACCTCGGCCAGCTCGGCAATCGTCTGCCGTTCGTACATTTGCCGCACGCTCAGCTTCAGCCCGGCCTGCGCGGCCCGCGACAGCATTTGCAGACTGAGGATCGAGTCGCCGCCCAGGTCGAAGAAGTTGTGGAAGACGCCCACTTCGGACACGCCAAGCACGTCGCACCAGATGTCGGCGAGCAGTCGTTCCGTCTCATTCCGCGGAGCCACGCGCTCCACCGTGTCAGCCGCCGTGTAGTCGGGGATGGGGAGCGCCTTGAGGTCGCGTTTGCCGCTGCCGGTCATCGGGAAGGCGTCGAGCAGCACGAAC
>JBBQPD010000766.1:0-3727 GCA_038331535.1 Gemmatales bacterium
GTTGCGCGGGCCGGAGTCGCGCCAGTAGCGGCGCCGCGCCGGGTTGCCCAACCAGGCGCCCAGCCGGGCATTGAAGACGGTCAGAAGGAAGGTGACGGCGGGCGAGGAATGGTAGCCCATGTTCGGGCTGGCGGCGGCGCCGGACAGGGCGACGGCGGTACCCAGCTTCACGCCGCCGGCGTACTGCCGGCCCTCCTCGTCCGTCGGCCGGTACGCAGTCATCCGGCTCCCGCAGTAGAGGGACGTCAGCACGAACGACTCGGCCTTGCGGTCCTGCCAGGCCAGCTCGCGCGTCCGGAGGATATTCATGGCCGTGTTGACGAGCGTGAACGGGCCGTCGTAAGGTGCCGCGCCGACGTGCCGCAGCTCAGCGAGGGGGAAGTCGTCGTCGGGGTCGAAGCCGGTTACCGGGTCGGCCTCCCGATTCGACCCGACGCGGGAGGCGCCCAAGTACGCGCGTACCAGTCGATTCTGATACAGGCCGTGGAGCGAGAACGTGTTGACGTCGATCCGGCGAACGGCCAGCCAGATGAGGACGAAGCAGCCGCCGAACCAGACTCCAATGCGCGGCAGAAACTTTTCTGGCTCGTAACGAAAGTTGGCGATTCCGGACCCCTTCGCTTTCTGCCGGATGATTCGTTTGACGTTCTGATTCCATGCCTCCGGATACAGACGGTCCAGCTCGTCCTGGAAGGCCTCGGCGTGCCACGTCTGGTAGTTCCATTGGAGTGACTCGAGCGGGGGGAACAAGTCGGTCTGCGGAATCCGGTTCAGGAAGGCAACCTTGAAGACGAACCGTTCTTTGTCGTCTGTCAGGGTGCCCTTTTCACGGGCGGCATCAAGGATTGAATCTCGGGTCGGTTCATCCAAAGCAGGTTTCCGCTCGTCAGACGGTTCCCTGGTCTTCAGGCGTGCAAGTTCCTTTAGGAACGCGTCAGCTTCCCACTTCTTGCGCTCGTCCGATTTGAAACGAATGGACTCCAGGAGGCTTAATAGTTCTACCGTCTCGCGGTCATTGCGAATTTTGTTCAGTTCGGTGCGCAGGCCCAGGACGTCGTTATTCTCGAGCCACACGACGACGCGCAAGTTGGTGTCCGTGGTGTTCAGCATGCCCAGCCAGTAGAGCTGTTGCTTGAGTTCGGCCTCATTAGGGATCCGTGAGTACTCCTTCGTCCGCTCCACCCGCACGCGCCCCCCCGCTCCCGTCCGGGTGACGCTGACCTTGGTGGGCGGGTTCTCCGGCTCGTACTGGAAGGCCCAGGTCGCTTCCTCGGCCAGATCAAAAATCGGTGGTTTATCCACGGCGACATGCACGAGGAGGGAGACGAGGATGAAGATCCCGATGACGAAGACGGGCATCGCGAAGCGGGCAAACAGATCCTGGTACAGTTTTTTTTTCGAGCGCGAGTCGCCGGTACTTGTCCCGGCGCCGGACAGCACGCCGCCGAGCACGGTGAGCGCCCACCCGGACGCCAAGGCGGCCTGCACCCATGGCCCAGCCCACAACACCACGGCCGTGCCGTACAGGGCGACCAGGTTGAACGCCGCCCACACGGCCGCGATCTTCAGTAGCGACGCGCACAGCCGCGCGAACCACTCGCGCACCTCCTCGCCGACGTCGTTGCGGAACAGGCCGACGCCGAGCGAGACCGCCAGCACCATCGTGAACAGGATCAACGGCGGCCCGAACGTGGTCAGCCGGGCCGTCGCCGAGATCTGGAGGGCCATCAACGACTCCTCTCCGGACCAGTCGTACAGGCCATGAAGGAACCGAAACGCACTGAATAAGATTCCCCCCCACGACAGTCCAACGATCAGGCACCAGGCGAGGGCGCGAAACTGGAACCGGGCGTGCGCCGGGATGGTCACCACGAAGCCGAGGACGAGAACAGCCGCCCCGCCGGTCATGAAAACCGCAAGGTGCTCGACCCACCACGGCCACTGGTGTGTCCAGGCAAACAGCCCGGTCAGAAAGGGCGGCAGCGTCATGTCCAGGTCGTTCGACGTGAGCCGGCAGAATAGGACCGCGGCCATCACAAGCGGCACGACAATCCCAAGCTGAAGCCAGCCCTGCCCCTTCGGCAAGGCCTCTTCCTCGCCCCGCTGGCGCACGGAAAGGAACGCCCGCAGCAACATCCCCAGGGCAATGACGACCAGGACGACGATGGCGACGAGATACCCCAGACATGGGCCGTACTTCAGTTTGACCCTCCCCGTCTCGCCATACAGGTAGCCGACTTCGACGGTCGGGTAGAACCAGAACATCACCAGACGCGCGGCTAACAACAGGATGATTGCCGCCGGTAGCAGTACAAGCTGGTTGAGCAGGAAGTTGCGCAAGTAGCTGGCCCACAGCACCCAGCGGTCGGTGGAAAGCAGTCCGTGGCGGGGGGCCAGGTAGTTACCGTGTCGGCGTAAATGGACCACGGGCGGCGGCTCAGCGGCCGGGACGGGGGCGGCGCCGGGCGCCGGTGGGACTGGCGGGTGCGTGCCGTCGGTCTTTAGCTGGCGTTCGACGGCATCGGCGCCCTCGTGCTTGATCCAGGCCGCGAGCCAGGCGCCGATGTAACTGCCGCCGGAGACGGTCGAGAGGTAATCGACGATCTTGAGAAGGTCGAGGTTCGCCATGCCCTGGAGGAATCCGAGGTTGAACGTGGCACTGCGGATGCCACCACCGGAGAAGGCGAGGCCGACCAGATGTCGCTTGCTCGCCTGGGCTTGCGCCGCCGCTTCCGACAAGTGGGGGTCGGTCGCAGGCGGGAGCGGCGCGTCGGCCAGTTGACGGCCGAGCCGTCGTTTGTCCATCTCCATCAACTCTGCTTGGAGGACAGTCGCAAAGGTTACTGGGGGAGTCGCGGACACGGGCGTACCTCGCCAAGGGGAGTCCCGCCGGGGTGACGGGACGTGTTTTTCGGTAGCGGCATGATACCCGGTCGCAAACGGAACGCAATGGGCAGCAACGGGATTCGTCCAAAGTCGATCCAAATTACCACAGCCAGGCCATGAGTGCGCAGCTGCAACGGCCGGGGCGAAACGCGCAAGGCACCGCAGGTCCGAAAACAACGGAAAAACGCGATGCGCGGGTTCGGAACCCCGTTCTGGGAGGGGCGGAAGGTTCGCGGGCGGCAATCCGGGCAGCGTAACGGCCCCTCCGGCGAGAAGACCGGAAAAATTGGCGGTTTTTTCAGCGACGGGAAGAATGACCCTGCGTATACTAATAATCGATATGTGATTGAGCGTCTCCGGATGGTGGCAAGGGGACGCTTCCCGGTGTCGGTAGTACACCCGCCCATCGGGCCGGCGTTTCTCCGTCGGCCGACTTGCTTCGGAGGCTCTCGTCCTTTGTCGGGCCTCCGTTTTCCACCTACCCGGGCTTGCCCGTCCCGGACCGTGTATCGTGCGCCCTGTTCTGACTGCTTGGAGGAGTAACACCATGCGCGCCAAACGCTTGACCATTCAACAGCGCCGCGAAATCTTCCGTGCCCTGGTCGATACCCAGGACCGCGGCAACATGACCGTGGCCGACTCGCTCAAACACGTCGTCGATGAGTATGCCATTTCCGAGGAGCAGCTGCGGCAGATCCAGGATGAAGGCATCGAGAAAGAGTGGCCGCCGCTGAACGAGGCTCCTCTATCGTCCGCTGCCGCGAGCGAGTCCTGAGTCGGCTGCGCCAGCCGCAAACGACTCTTACGAGCCGCGACCGTCAGGGAGCGCTGCCCGCGCTCC
>JBBQPD010000767.1:0-3727 GCA_038331535.1 Gemmatales bacterium
GGACGGGGCCAGCCAGGAGTTATGGGCGCACGGAGAATGCCTAAGGCGCGCAGTTCACCCTTCCGTTCCTATATTGCCGCCCGCGGAAGATGACTAGCGCCGGAATGGGACAGGCCGAGCTTTCCGTGTCGCACACGCCGCGAAAGCATCACCCTCAACATTCGACTTCAAACGAGGACAACGATGACAACCCGGTTACTCACGGTTTCGCTCCTGGCAATACTGACGGCAGGGCCGACGCGCGCGGAGCCGGCGTCCGGGCCGAAGGAAGGCGAGAAGGTCGCGGCCCTCAAGGTGTTCGCCGTCACCGGGGAGCCGAAGGATAAGGAAGTCGAGTACACCGATTTACGTAAGGACAAGCCGACGGTTTACGTCTTCGTATCGGCGAAGGACTTAGGCCGGCCGATGTTTCGTTACCTCAAGAAACTCGACGAAGACTTGGGCGACGACGGGTTGATGGTGGCCGTCTGGTTGACCGACGACACGGACAAAACGAAAGAGTATCTGCCGAAAATATCGCAGTATTTCAAGGGCGCGGCCCTCACGGTTTTCGGCGACACCGCCGGGCCGAAAGACTGGGGCGTCAACACCGACGCGCACCTGACCGCCGTGGTCGCTCACCAGGGCAAGGTGGTCAAGTCGTTCGGCTACATGTCGCTGAACGAAACCGACGTTCCCGAGGTGCTCGAGGCACTGAAGAAGGCGATCAAGAAATGAGCCGGGGAAACCGGGCGCGAATGTGTCGCGTTCCACGAGCTGCGACCGTCAGGGAGCGTTTGTTGCAGCGCGCTGCCAGCGCTCCCTGACGGTCGCGGCTCGTGGAACCTACTTCTGGGACCGGACACAGCGCGGACCGACGCTATAGAATGCCGCCATGACTATTTCACCCTCCCTTGCGCCGCGGCAGTATCCCGGCCGTCTGTTCCTGGCACTCGGCTTCGGCCTCGCGCTCCTGGGGATCGGCGGCTACGTCGTGCAAATCTATCTGCGCCGCCTGACGGCACCGTGGTATCTGCCCATCTCAGCGACGCTCGGCGTGGTCCTCCTCGCCGTCGCGCTGTGGCAGGCGCGGAGCGTCTGGCGCTACCTCGGCCTGCTGCTCCTGGTGCTGCTCGCCGGCGCCGAATGGACGTTCCTGCTGGGAACGCGCCTGCCGACATACTCCGGCCCGGTCGCGCAGGGGCAGCCCTTCCCGGAGTTCACGACGGTTCAGGCCGACGGGACGACGTTCACGCAGCGCGACCTGCAAGGCGACAAGAACTCCGTGTTCGTCTTCTTCCGCGGCCGATGGTGACCGTTCTGCATGATCGAGCTGGGTCAGCTCGAACGGCGCCATGAAGATTTTGCCCGGCGGAATACCCGCATCCTCGTCGTTTCCGTGGAAGGACTCGAAGACGCAAAGAAGACACAGGCCGACTTCCCGCATCTAACGGTACTCGCGGACCAGGCGCACGGCTTGACCGACGCAGCGGGGCTGATCCAGGCTCACGAGGCGCCGGACGGCAGCGACGTCGCCATACCGACGACGGTCCTGGTGGACCGGCACGGCGCCGTGCGGTGGTTGTTTCGTCCGGGCGAAGTCATCAGCCGGCTGTCGCCGGACGACGTGTTGCAGGCAATCGAGCGGCACATGCCGTGACAACCAGCCTAAACAATGCCCAGGGCATCGCCCTGGGCTGGCGGAACCAGCCTTTCAGGCTGGAAAGCGATCGATCACTCCGAGAGGATTACCACGATGGCCGCCACCAGTTTCCCGAGTCAGGTTTTTATCGTGCGCCACGGCGAAAAGCCGGGCGATCCCTGCAAGGACGACGACCTACGAGCCGCGAACGTGAGGGAGCGCTTTGTACACGTGTCGCCGACGCTCCCTGACGGTCGCGGCTCGTAGACCTCTTACGGATCGGCGGTCGAAGTAGTTTCGGAGAAAAAAAGAAAAAGCACGTCCACAAATTCGCCCGAATTGCAATACAAGAAGATAGAGACGACTCCGTCGCCGAATTCCCAGACGGTGCCGATGCGCGCCTGACGGCTTTCGGTCCTCGCAACCTTGAATCCGAGTCAGAAGTGAAACATGAGCCCAAACGCCCTCCCCAGAGAAGCGGTGGAAAATCCGACCCCATTGAACCCACGCGTCGCAGCGGCGCTGGTCCTGCTGCGTGAAGCGCATGAAGCCGCCCAGCTGTTCCGTCGGGATGCCTGGGAGTTCGCCGTGGAGATCGGCCAGTTGCACGCGGCCGGCCTGACGAACACCCATGTGCGCGGACTGATGTGCCTGGGCTACACCCTGCACGCCGTGGAGAAACCCCGCTCCAGGTGCTCCCGGCGCTTGTTCCATCCGCCGGCGAACCTTTCCCTATCGGACACGAGTTGCTTCATCCTGACGGAAACGGGCCTCAAGATGGCGGCGCGGCAGCTGCGGTCGACGACGGCCCTCAGCGCCCGACTGCACGAGCCTCCCCGCCGGCCTGTTTGGGATCCCTTGCTCCGCCAGTTGCGGTGGCACGGCCACGTCGTCAAACATTTCCGCCTGCCGGCGCCGAACCAGGAGGCGATCCTGGCGGCGCTGGAAGAAGAAGGCTGGCCGCCGCGCATGGACGACCCGTTGCCACTCTCGGCGGACATCGATCCCAAGGTCCGATTGCACGACGCCATCAAGGCGCTGAACCGGCACCAATGCCGGCGCCTGCTGTCGTTTCGCGGCGACGGCACCGGGCAGGGGATCACCTGGCACGAGGTTGCTGCGGTTTCGCGCGACACGTAAACAGGAGCTCGCCATGCAACCGGTTTTCGACCGCATCTTTGTCGTGATGTTCGAGAACGAATCGGTAGATCTCGTCCGCCAGGATCCCTACCTGCGTTCGCTGGAAGCGCTCGGCGTGCGCATGAGCGAATACTTCGGCGCCGCGCATCCGTCGCAACCGAATTACATCGCCTCCATCACCGGCCTGCCCTTTGTCACGGACGACAATCCGCACGACCTGGAGACGACCAGTATCGTGGACCTGCTGGAAGCCAAAGGGGTAAGCTGGAAAGCCTACATGGAGAACCTGCCGGAAGACAACAAGGCGGTGAAGTTCTCGGCCGACGGCCTCTATTTTCGCAAGCACAACCCGTTCATTTCCGTCAACAACATCCGCACCAACCCCGCACGCCTGGCCAAGATCGTCAACGCCGACCGCCTCGCCGCCGACGTGGCCGCGGGTACCTTGCCGCAGTACTGCTGGTTTACGCCCAACATCCAGAACGATGGCCATTCGCCGCCGGGAATCGACTTCAGCGACCATGTCGGCGAGGTGCGTTTCCTGTCGAACTGGTTGAAAGGTTTCCTGACGCCGCTGCTGGCCAACCCGCGCTTCATGAAAGGCACGCTCGTGGTCGTCACGTTCGACGAGAGCATTCCCCATGCGGATAACCACATCTACACGACCCTTCTGGGCGACATGGTGAAGGCCGACACCGTGGAGGCGGAGATCTTCAACCATTACAGCTTGCTGCGCACGGTCGAGGAAAACTTCGGCCTGGGCAACCTGGGGAGAAATGACGTGACCGCGAGTTGGTTCCGCTTCCTGTGGGGCCTGGACGAACCCTTGTTCAACCCCGCGGACCACCACCAGCCTCCGCCCGCGCCGCCCGGCGGCCCGACGAATCAGGGGAAAACCTGAACGGACAACGAGCCGCGACCCGCAAGGAGCGCCGGCCACCCACCCCCACCCGGCGCGCGCGGGCG
>JBBQPD010000768.1:0-3726 GCA_038331535.1 Gemmatales bacterium
CGAAGGCTTTGTCCAAGTTGGTCCAGCCGAGCGAGACCCGCTTGGCCAATGAATCGCGAATGCTGGCGATGTTCTCCGCGGTCGCCGGGACGGGCTTCTCGAAAATCCAATCGCAGTTCACATCGCAGGCGGCGACGTTGATCGTGTCCTTCGGTGTCAGCGAACCGAGCAGGGCGGCGAAGACCGCATTCTGCGTAACCCGCTGGCCCTTGTCGATGGACGCCGACGTGTCGGCGAGGAGCAGCAATTTCAGCGGTTCGCCGTCCGGAATCAGCGGGCGTTCCCAATCGCCTCCGCCGTTGGGGGGCGTCAGTTGGACCATGAAGTAGCCGTCGTCGCCTCGCCGGTGCGGAATGACCGCGATATCGGACTGCCGCCCCGCCACTTCGATCACGGCTTCGAAATCCCGCGTCGGCGTGTATTCCTGGGCGGAGAATTCGACGTGGCCGGAATGCTCGGTCTTGTCGATCCGGGCCGCGTGCGTCGGAGAAGTTACACCCTTCAGCGGCACTCCCGAGTTGACCTTCACGTCGATGCTCAATTCGCGGAGCGGGTGCAGCTTCAGCATTTCGCTCTGCAGGCCGTAGCTGTAGCGGTATCGGTTCCCCTGGAGCGGGAGGACCTGCGTGTAGGAGATTTTGATTCTCTTCTCGGCGTGGGCCGGGATCGGGAAGACGCGGGCCTTGAAGATGTTGCCGCCGGCCCATTCGAGCAGGCCGGGGTCGCGCTTCTCGCGCAGGATCGTCTCGTAAATCTCGCGGGCACGCTCCTTCTCGACCACGTCAGCCTCGACGAGCTGGTCGCCGATCCACATGCCGAAGCCGGAGATCGACGCATCCTGCGGCAGCGGGAAATAGAAGACGCCTTCGAGAACGGCGTTCGTGCGGTTCTCAAACGACTCCTCGATCACGGTGCGGGCAATCTGGTCGCGCACGTCGATGGTGACATGATGATAGCCGACGGTCAGCGGCACCTCGCGCCCGTCCACCGAGGCGACGAGCGAGCCAATCGACGCGTTCGCCGTCGTCCCCTTGAAGCCAGTCAGCCAAACCGGCTCCTTCTCGACGCGAACGAGCTTGTCGTTCGCGACGCGGTAGTGCTGCTTCCCCTTGATCGCCAGCGTCTGCTTGTCCGGCCCGTGCAGATCGACCGGGGCGTCGGCGTCGGCGCTGATTTCGATTTCACCTTCGAGGAGCCGAATCTCGTTCGGCTTGACCAGTTCCACGGTCGAATGCGGCCCGACGATGACGCCGGTCGATTTGACGAGCTTGAGGGCGATGGCGTTGGCGCCGCGTGCATCGGTCCGCAGCCAGTCGCCCGGCTTGAGGACGAGCCGCGGCTGCACCGGCGACCAGCGCTCGTGCAGCACCGGCTTGATGCTGACGATGCCCTGGGAATCGGTCACCTTGCCGATGCGGCCATCGTCGGCGAGATTCTCCTCGGCTTTGATTTTATTATCGTTCTTCTTCGGCTCCGGTTCGCGCAAATGGACGATCAATTGCGCCACGACGATGCCGAGAAGCAGCACGGCGGCCGCAGTGGCGGCGATCCAGCGAAACGAGGAGAGGAACATGATTCGTTTCCTTGGAGAAGGGGTCGTCGATTGGAGAGCCGCGCCTTGAAAGGCGGCCGTCGATTGTTCGCGCAGCCGGGCGAGAAAGTCACGGTCGGGAGGCGGAGCGTCTTTCGCGGTGCTGGCCAGCAGCGCGGCCAGCGGCTCGTCGTTGCCGCGGGGGTCAGGAATGTTCATGGAACACCTCCGCTTCAGACAACGTACCGCCCGTCAAGCGGCCAAAGGCCTGGCGAAAGGCCTCGCGGGCACGGGCGAGTCGGGAGCGCACGGCTGTCTCCGTGCTGCGCTCTCTGCCGGCAATCTGCTCAACCGTTTCGCTGTCGAGGTAGCGAGCGGTCAAGAGCGCGGCGTAATCGTCGGACAGTTCCAGCAGCGTGGTGCGGACGAACATCGCCAGTTCGGCCGCTTCGAGAAGGTCCGGCGGAGCGCTGGTGCTGCCATCGAGCCAGCGTTCCAGCCGGCCGTTGCTCGCCGACAGCCAGTCGCCTGCCTGCTTGAGCCGGTCGTGCCGCTGCTGTTTCCGAAAATGCAACGCGACTTGCATACGAGCGATGCCCCACAGCCAGACCCAGAGCGAGCCGCGATCCGCGTCGAAGCTGCGCGCGGAGCGGGCGGCGGCGAGCATCGTCTCCTGCACGACGTCGGCCACGTCCGCGGAGCGGGGACCGAGCAAGCGCGCGACGCCGCACCAGACGCGCTCGGCGAACGCGTCGTACAGCGCTCGCCAGGCGTCCGCGCTGCCCGCGCGCAGGCCGCGAACCACGGCGTGAGCCTCTTGCTCATCCATAAGGGAGGAATCCCGCGTTCTCGTTTACGTTTCGCGCGAAACGCGAACAAGAATCGTGTCTGGAGTACTCAGGGATGCGTCGCCACTATTCTATTTGCGCGAGGGGTAGGAAGTGTGTCGGAGAAAAATGTGTTGTTGCCAAATTAGCCCGCCGCGCAAGCAAGGGACACCCTTGCTTGCGCGGCGGGCTACAGTTTTGCTGACGGAATGGCTGCCATAGAAGAAGCCGGCACCGCGACCGCTGGCGTCGTCTGGATTGACGGCAGGCGCCCCCGATTGTAATGCGCGGCCATGCTCCACTTCGATTGGTCATCGTAGAACATGACCACCGCATATCCGTCATGAGCCAGCGGGTCGGGGAGCCAGGTAGCAAAAAGGTCCGGACTCAGGTCACCCGTTGCGACGCCGATTTTCACACAGAATTCGCTCACGGAAACCCACTCTCCTGGTCGCTTGCTTCCGAACAGGTGGATCGGAAAGGCTTCCGCTCTTTTCAAACTAACCAGGTCGGTACAGGCATTGATCAGAGCGATTTCATCGTCTTGCATGGCCATTCCTCACTGGATGCACCCCTTCAGTTTCGCCGTCTCATCTTCCGTCGCAGGGCGGATTGTGCCGTCTCGTAACCGTGCTTGATGGACGGCGTCCGGGCGTCGGACTGAGGTGACGTGATCACCATTCGTCTCAAGGATGTGTTCGCGTCCCCTGAAACCGCGCACGACGAAACGGCCATCGTCCGGTTGAATGAACACATCGCGTGGCCCGGCCCTTTGGACGTCGTTGACGACTTCCGCCACCGGTCGCCCTTGTCGGGTGCGCTCTTGTGCGTGTTTGCTTCGTGTTATGCCCGCTTGGCCTCGATCTCCTCCATTGTCGGCAGGAGGTTCGCTTGAGTCTCCCACGAGGCATCCTCCGCGACCGGCTTCACTGTATCAGGCCGAGCGCGAGCTAGCAGCGGTTGTCTGTTCATTCTTGTAAACCCTTCTCTTCCCGCCGTCAACGATGAACCGACGAACAGGGGTCGTGGATCGCTCGGTGCTTGAGACCGATAGACTCCTGTCCTCCGCTCGTCCGTATATTGAAACGCCTCTCACGGCGCCCCCGGAAGCAACGGGTCGCTAATTCCCGGCGCATGAGCTTCCGGCCGCGCGCTGTCCCCCTAGACCTTCGACAGTGCTGCCGACACTACCTCGGGGCTTTCCGCCGCGACGCGCAACAACGCCCGCGCCGGCCCCACCGGCTGACGGCGACCTTGCTCCCAATTCTGCAAGGTCGAGACGCTTACGCCGATCATGTGCGCGAACTTCTTCATCCGAACTCCTCACGAACGATACGCCGCAGAATGCGCTGCCTACGAGCCGCGACC